>JAHJQU010000321.1 GCA_018819005.1 Pseudomonadota bacterium
ATGGAAGTTGCTTCCGACATCATGCGGACTGTTTCCCTGCATGATTCTTCGTTTCTGGCATGCACCATCGTATAGAGGTTATACGGCCATTTTCTGGTAGGATTGCGCCTGTAACAGTGTGAAACCTGCCGGAAGGACGCGAGCTTTTTGCCGACCTCCTCGACACGCTCCTCTTCGACTTTCCACGCCGCCATGGCATTCGATTCGAAGCCTGAGTTCTGGTGTCGCAAAGTCGCACCGAACCGCCTTATTACGCCTTTATCGCAGAGTTTTTTAAGGGTCTCAAGGAGGATCTCTTCAGTGATATCGAGCTGTTTAGCTATTTTGGCGTAAGGCCGCTTCACAACCGGGATGTCTCCCTGTATTGAAGCGACAATCTTTTTTTCGAGTTCAGTCAGCATAAGGCGATATAGGAAGGAAGCGGGTAAAATGTCAAGGCTTTTTAACGCAAGGATTCCAGGATTCCAGGATTTTTTCACTTGAATCCTTGAATCCTTGGACCCTCGAATCCTCATAGGATCATCAACTCTTTTGGAGATGATCCTAAAATAAAAAATTTATTGATAGGCGCCGGGAGGTGTGATATAAGAAAAACAGAATGAAACATCAAACCGGATGTTTTGCCAATTGACAACCTTATTAATTCTTTCATGAAGAAAGGAAGGTGCAAATTGAAAATTAAAAAAGTCAAAAAAGTTCCAACCGGTCTTTGTAAATGCAAACGTTCCTGCTAAACGGATGTTTTTTTAACAAAAGAAAGCCTGTGTATAAAATATTGTGCGCAGGCTTTTTATATGAGAGCTTTGCATAACGCCCACTTTTGCTCGATTACTGTGTCAGGCTCAAATTTCGGCACGAAGTGAAGCGATAGCGCTATCCTCGAAATACTCAATGTATTCCTGTGGTTGAAATTATCGCCTTCCTTGTACTTGGCCAAAATTGGATGTTCTTCAAAAGTCTCTTATATTATCCCATCTGAAACCGCTGTCTCCTTATGGCTAAAAAAGATTTTAAAGATTATATCTGTCGCCCTTACTGCACATTCTTTAAAGAGGGACACAAAGAAGAGATGGCCTGCAGGGGTGCGCAGATTGCTGAATTTCTGGTTCATCATAAGAGAGTCAATCCGGAAAAAATCCTGAATTTTACAAAAGATTCTCAAATATGGGAAAAGCAAAAAGCGAGACTTGAAAAACATGTCTGCCGCAGATGCCCATTTAAGGCCGAAGATTGTGATTTTCAGTCATCAGTGCCTCCCGATGATACTGAACCATGCGGCGGTTTTATTCTGCTTGTCTGTTTGATGGAAAGCAATATGATAGATGAATCCGCCCTGGAGATATTGGCATGAAGATCAATGACTGGCGTAAATCATATCTTCGTTTACGTCCGGAAGCCGCGCTCAAAAACCTGGAAAATCCATTTGTGTATCATATCAAAAGAGACGAGCTTTACGAAATTGATGGCCCGGCAGTAGATTTTCTGACCCGATGCAACGGCGCGTCAAAAGGTGAGGAGCTGACCGCCGACGCTGAATTTGTTGAATATTGCATGGAGGAAGGGATACTGGAAGCCATTTCACAGCCTGATCCAGTGGAGGTTTACGTCAGCAGGCGTGTTCACCCGTCATTAAGATATCTGGAACTGCATCTTCTACACAGGTGCAATCTCAAATGCGTTCACTGTTATCTGAGCTCACCCCGGTCAGATGAAATGCTGTTGTCTGATGCCGTGAGTATCACGCGGGAGTTTTCGGAACTCGGGGGACTCAGGCTCCTGATTTCCGGGGGAGAACCGCTTCTTTACAGGAATCTGCAAGCCTATATTGAGCAGACATCGGGTTTCAAGCTCCGCCGCATCCTGTTTTCAAACGGAACCCTTATTAATTCGAACAACACCGGATGGCTTAATGTGGACGAGATTCAATTCAGTCTTGACGGATGGGCAAAAGGACATGAAAGTCTCAGGGGAGCCGGGACATTTGAGCTCACAATGCGCGGGGTCTTCGCAGCCAGAGAAGCGGGCATTCCTGTATCATTCTCTACGATGATTCACCGGGATAATCTTGACGAGTTTGACCGTATGAGAGACTTTATGCGTGAAACAGATGCGGTCGAATGGGGGATAGATGTGCCGGCCGTGACGGGTTCGCTTGCGAATCATCAGGATTTAACCGTTCCGTATAAAACGGCGGCTCCTTTCCTGGAATATGCCTATGGCGGGGGATACCATGGGGCGTCGGAAGGTTATGCCTGCGGCAGGCATCTCATGGCCGTGATGCCTGATGCCCGGGCGGTTAAATGCGGATTTTACAGCGATAAAACACTTGGCGATGCGCGCATAAGTCTTAAAGACTGCTGGCTGAGGATGGAGCATATTCCGATTGATAAGCTGGAGTGCAGGGATTGTTTTGCCGTGGAAGAGTGCAGAGGCGGATGTCGGTTCCGCGCGCCGCATCCACTGGCGCCTGATCCGGCTATGTGCTGTTTTTATGGCATATAGTGATGGCATTTTATTATAGTTTCCATCCAGAAATGGCCCTTTTGTGCGATCTCTGTGTCAATCTGCGGGATTTCTTGTGCGACGTACAATGCGTATGTCTCCTCGCAATCCCTTGATTTCCTTGAGCTTGCCCAAAATTGCCTATTTCCGAATTGAAAACATACATGTGTCCAAATTTGGTTTCCGGATGGACACCAATTAACCGGAGGAGGTATATTATAATGAAAAAAATTGATGTGAGAAAATGTGCATTATCTTCTGAAGGCGGAGAATATATACTTGGGCTGGAAGATACGGGAAGTCATGCCTGTTACATGATATACGGAATTCTGAAACCCGGAGAAAAGGGGCGATTGATCAAGCCGGGCGCTGGGCATGAAGAGATCGTTCTTGCAGTGAAGGCGGATTTGGAATTATCCGGCTCATTCAGCGGGCGACTGGAAGAAGGAGATGCCTTTCATGTAATCGGCGATGCTGCCGTCTTTCTTGAAAATACCGGATCGAGCGAAGCGGTTTATGTTATCGCAGGCGGCCATTCAGCCGAAGGACATCATCATTGAAGGAAGAGGCCGGAAATTTCCCTTTTTTCTGAAATATTAACCATAAACCAGAAACTATTAACCAGGAAACAGGTAATATATTTACAGGTTACATGCTGTTGAAAGAACATTATTATTTAAGGTAACACTATATTTCTCGTTGATAAGATCATGATGTCCGGTTCTGAAAGGGATGTAAACAAGATAAAAACTTTCAGGGGTTATGGCGGCATCGATAAGTGAAGGAAAGATATTTTTTTTCGATTTTATAAAGCCGGACATGACTATTTTAATGCTTTCGATTGCTTCGGTTACAGGCAATGTTACAGGATGCATTGTGCCTGCAGGCACCTTGGATTTAATCTCATCATAAGGCTGTGAGAGAGTCATTTGGGTAGCAAGACGGATAAAATGCTGTGCCCTGACCTTGAATGCCGGGATCCAGAACTTAAAACTGATATCTTTCCATCCATCCTGCACTACTCTCGGAAGATTGGCAATTTTTACGAGGTCGGCATATGAATCAAGGGCTATTCCTGAAATTCCGGCTCTTATCATCCAGAAGGGGAGGAACAGGTGATTATCACTTCCCCCCGGAATATATCCCATATCGATTTTTTCCAGACGCTTGTTCCGGTGATGCCATGCCGAGTCGCAGTTTCTGCACAATAGCGCCAGGGAATCTCTTTCCCCTGCCAGATCCCATCCGCAGGCAGGACATAGCGCCGGGATGAAAGTTATCGGCCAGTCGGGTTTTTCCGCAGGATAACCGCTTATATCGAAATCACCAGAAAGCCGGGAGAATACAGGCATGTCAAGTATGGAATCGTACAGATTGTCGTTTATAACGTGAAATGGAGCATAAATAATGCTTGTCGTTTCTCCGATGAATGACTGAATCTCTTTATTGCCATCCATTTGTGATGAAAAAAGTTTCCTTATGCCATGAATGATATCCGGCTGCGAGAGAACCGGCCTGATAAAGATTCCTTCGGTTTCAGGGAGTGCGAATTTAAGCTTTAAAGCCTGGCTTCGTATCCCGAGGGATGCCGGAAAACATTCCGATACAACGGCCTGGCGGCTTAAATCTATGAATTTGTGTTCAGTCCCTGTCGGACCGCATGAATAGAGAATCCCTTTAAATCGCCAGTACGGAAAACATATAGGAGGGCCCTTGGAATTATCCGGGCACGGGAACATATACCGGAAATAATCATGTTCCAGAAGAAATGATCTTACACGGCAAAAAGGGCATGTGAAAAGGCGATCTGTCTCTTCAAGTATCGCAGGTGCGCCGCACCTGGGACATTTATGCTCTATATGGAAATTAAAGCTTTTCACCGCACATGTTGCAGAATATGGATTCCGATAGGTTATTGCCGCCGCATTTTTTACATATATTTGACGTTTCCTTTTCTTCCGCGGCATGACCGCAGCGCGGGCAGAAATTAGCATTCGGGGTAAGATTTTTCCCGCATTTTCTGCATTGGCCGAAAACAAGCTGCTGGTGTCCGCAATACGGGCAGAATTTTGAATCGGCCGAAATGGAATTACTGCAATCCGGGCAGTTGGTTACTTCCTTTGCGCCATCCTCACGGCTCTGTTTTTCATCCGTGCTGAAATATCTCGCGAACATTGCCGGAAGCATAACACCCAGTCCTGCGCCCATGCCGGTTGAAGCGCCTTCTGATGCCGAAGCCTTTTCCATTGCCATGGCAGCTTTCATCTGCATGAGCTTGTTCATGTTGTCGAAAACTCCAAGGCGGCTCCTGTCATCTATAGCCTGCTGCACCTCCGGAGGCGGTGTAATTGAGTTGATGTACAGGTTTGTGAGTCCGAGTCCTAAATGACTGAAATCGGTTTTCAGGTTCTTTGTCAGGCCTTCAGCTATATCCTCATATTTTGCAGGCAGGTTCAGTATTGAATCGAGGGTTGCTCCCATGTAGTCATTGAATCTGGATACTATTACTTTATTAAGGTACTCTTCAATTTCCGACGTAGTGAATATTCCCTGTGTGCCGACAATCCTGTTTATGAAAAGAACCGGCTGCACAACCTGCATATTAAACATTCCAAAAGCCCTGAGCCTTATAAGACCAAGTTGAGAGTCTTTGAATGCGACTGGATCCCTTGTGCCCCATTTAAGGTCTATAAAAACCTTAAGATTGACAAAATAGACTTCGGCCCGAAGCGGACTGGTCATGCCCCAAGGAATGCTGGCTATCTTTGTGAGCACAGGGATATTTGCGGTCTTAAGGGTATGCCGCCCGGGACCGAAAGCATCTATCGCTTTTCCCTTGTAGAAAAAAACTCCGGCCTGGCTTTGCCGCACAGTCATTTGTGCGCCGTATTTAATCTCTCCGGAGCCTTTTTCAGGAAGGCGGTGAACAAGTTCCCTTCCTGTTTCATCGAACCATTCCAGATTTTCCAGAAAAAATATATTATCAGTTCCCATTTTTTATATCTTCCCTTTCCATGTATTTTTCGCACAGTCTGCTTTCAACGAAAAGATCGTATATATCGGGATCGATGTGATTATCTTTTTTCATAAAATCCATTATCTTGAGCGCCTGAGAAATATGCATCGGTTTTCTGTAGGGCCTGTCCCTTGCGGTCAGGGCTTCAAAAATATCGGCAACAGCTATAATCCGGGACTGCAACGGAAGATTCTTTGACGTAAGCCCATCGGGATACCCTGATCCGTCCAGCTTTTCATGATGCTCCGAAGCGTAAACAGGGACATTGCGAAGCTTCTTCGGAAATGGAAGCTGGCTCAGCATTTTGTATGCCACAGCGGAGTGGTTTTCAATAATTTTGCGTTCCTTTTCCGTAACGGAACCTTTTCTTATAGTAAGATTCTCCAGCTCTTCGTCTGTGATATACGGGTGTTCTCCATCGGAAAGAAGATAGGTTTTTGCAGCTATCTCTTTTACCTTGCTGATTTTGTCATCCGACATAAATTCCCCGGGAAGATTTGAGGATTTTATTGATTCGAGATCGCTTTCAAGATTTTTGAGCTCTGTTTCGAGCTCTGAATCGAGACTCTCAATCTCATTTTTATCTGCCCCTTTTTGGAGCAGTTCCAATTTTCTGTTGAGATATTTATTTTCGATCAATTTTCTTATGAGATCAAATCTTGTTTCAACAAGAATTATGCGGTCGAAGATTGTCTGAAGCTTTGTCCTCTTGTCAACCACATATTCAGGAGTTGTGATTTTGCCAATATCATGCATCCATGCTGAAATATGTAACTCTTCCATCTCGTTGTTATCAAATGCGATATCTTCAAAGGGTGGACTCTTTGTTTCATTGATTTCTTCCGCTATCATCATGGATAAGTCGACCACCCTTTTGATATGACCGCCGGTGTAAGAGGACTTTTCGTCGATTGCCATGGCAATGCTTTTGATGAAAGAATACAAGAGATCTGTTAAATCCTGAATGAGCTTCGTGTTTGTCAATGCCACAGCAGCCTGGGAAGCAAGGGAGGCTATGTCATCCACATATTCATTTAAGAATCCGATGACTTCTCCTGTTTCGGGATTTTTTGCATTAAGAAGTTGAAGAACACCGATTATGTCATTTTCGTGGTTTGTTAACGGGATAACTATCATTGATTTTGAGCGGTAACCGGTTTTTGCGTCATATTTTTTCGGACCGGTGAAATCAAAACCTTCCGCTTCATATACATCCGGAATATTTATAATATTTCCCGATATGGCGACATGGGAGGATACGTTGAAATGATTCGGTTTTCCATCTATGTACATCGGAACGGCGGGTAGTTTAATATCAACACCGCTTGTCCCGCCCATCCTGACATTCATAGTGTCGTTTTGCATTATCTTGAAGTCAAGATGTTGGTTTTCCTTGTCTTTAATATACAGGGTGCCGGCATCGGCGTTTGACATGGCCCTTGCTTCAAGGACTATCATCTCAAGCAGTTTGTCGATGTCCTTTTCGATCGAAAGAGCAAGTCCGATCTTTGTTCTTTGTTCTATGTGCTTTAACTGATTTTCGGCGTAACTTTTTACTGCTTTAAGAACAGACTTTAAAAGCTTGTTCAGATTATTATCCATGGAGAGAGTATCCGAATTAGGATCAGACGCAAGATTGAATTTTTCAAGTTCAGATGAAAGGCCCATGTTACGTGCTCCATCTTAGATGTTATTCAAAGGTATCGTGATATCGATATTTTAGGTCATGCATGTATTATGAATAACTGATTCATAATATTTGATAATATATTCAGATGTAACCGCATTAGTCAAGTGTATTCGGCAATATCAGGCATAAAAGAAAACGATTGAACAGTTCGGGCCGGCTTTTGGCGAAAAACATGTTGATTTAAAGGCAGGAAAAGAGATAGAAATATAAAATATGAAGTCTTTAAGACTAGTTGCGGAGCCAAAAATTGTGATCTGTTAAAAGGTTGTTGTCTGTGAAATTTAAAGAAATATATGAAACTGTAAAGTTCAATTTTATTAAACTTCCGTTTATTTACCTGTTGATTCTGATGGGATTTGTTTTGGAATTTGCCGTTGAGCTTCCCTTCATGATTAAGTGCTCAATTGGCACCATTTTCGGGAAAAGATCATAATGGAATGGCACTCTGTTTATCTGATCGGCCGGCTTTTCGCAAGCTATTGGGTTTCACTTTATGATCCATATCAGGATCGGCAGGAAGAATGTGGCTGCAATGATAATAATCCCGGGCAATGACAAGTATGGTCTGTACCAGGGTTCTTTCCTGATATTGCTTTTCTTGACTTCATCAAGAAACATGTTCCCAAGCAATGTAGTTGCTGCAAATACAGCAACGATTTTTACGATTGTTACTATGCCCGACACAAATCCTCCTTTCAAATCCTATTAATATTAAATTAATTCGGATTGAAATATTTTGATATTATGATAGAATACAAAAAATGAGGCAGGCAGATGGCGCGCCTGGCACGATTCGAACGTGCGACCTACGGATTAGAAGTCCGTTGCTCTATCCAGCTGAGCTACAGGCGC
>JAHJQU010000503.1 GCA_018819005.1 Pseudomonadota bacterium
AGACCAAGAACTCCGGGTATATTGTACCCGTTTTCCCGTAAAAGACCCGGAATCTGTTTCGGGCTTGAAAAGGGAATTATCCTTTTGATATTCGATTCTTCCAGGGCACGCTCGTAACTTTTGCGTACCATAAGGAGAGGTTCACCATCTGCCGGAATGTAAAGATGCGCCTGCTGAATTGTTCCGGCAAAATAAAAAAGGTCTGTGTTCTGAATTATAAGGGCGCCGTCAGTATTGTTTTTGTTAAGGTGAATCTGGAATTTTTTTATTCTTTCTTCAAGCTCTGCTGCCGGTGTGTTGAGTTCCGAATTGAACATGTATTTATTTCCTGGTTCATGATTTTAGGTTTCTGGTTTCTGGTTCCTGGTCTCTGGTTTGACAATGGTGCCAGTATATTAGTAACCTGTTAACAATAATATATATATCGTGTCAATGCCAATTAGTGTTCCTTGTCACTTGACCCCTCGACCCCTCGAATCCTTTCCTTTTTGGCTTGAGATATAAAAGCTTTTCAGATAATAGGGAAAAAAGAATAAAATCAGCCCCGGAGAAAAAATTGTAAAATGACGACATATATTTTGAGACGCCTTTTATTGATCCTGCCAACCTTTCTGGGAATCACAGTAATGGTTTTTGTGATTACGAGGTTCGTGCCGGGCGGGCCCATTGAGCGCATGATAGCCCAGGCCCAGCAGATGCAGAGCATGGACGGGAAAGGCGGATTTAAAACATCTTCACGGGAGCAAAATCAGCCCCTTTCAGAAGAGCAGATCGGGGAATTAAAAAAATATTACGGTTTCGACAAGCCGGTTCTTACAAGCTATTTCCTGTGGCTGAAGAAGGTGCTGACAGGAGATCTCGGGGTATCGACCCGGTATTATGATCCTGTCTGGAGCATGATAAAAGAACGGATACCCGTATCCCTTTATTTCGGAATAATAACCATGATACTTGTGTATGGCGTGTGCATACCGCTTGGTATCGCAAAAGCCGTCAAACACAAGAGTTATTTTGATAACGCAACTTCCGTTGTTGTTTTTACGGGTTATGCTGTTCCGGGATGGGTCGTCGGAGTGCTGCTTCTCATATTCTTTTCTTCCTACCTCGACATATTCCCTCTTGGCGGACTTATGAGTGAAAATTTTGAAGAATTGACCGTTTTCAACAAAACCCTTGATATACTCTGGCATACCATTCTTCCCCTGACCGCATATGTGGCCGGTTCATTTACGGTTATGACTTTTCTGATGAAAAACACGCTAATGGATAATCTCTCGTCGGATTATGTACGCACGGCAATCGCAAAAGGACTCTCCTTTAAAAAGGCTGTTTTCCGCCATGCCTTGAGAAACAGCCTGATACCGATCGCGACCCATTTCGGTAACAATATTTCCGTAATTCTCATGGGCTCTTTTCTGATAGAAAAAGTATTCAACATAAACGGCATGGGGCTTCTGGGCTATGAGGCTATAATCGAACGTGACTATCCTGTTGTTCTAGGAATACTGGTAATCTCATCTCTTCTGCTTTTGATAGGTAATATCCTGTCCGACATATGTGTCGCAATTGTAGATCCAAGGGTCAAGTTTGAATAATAATTATGAGACTGAATCCTCTTACTATAAAAAAGATAAAGCGTTTTAAATCCATCAGGAGGGGATACTTTTCGTTTATACTTCTTCTTTTAATGATTCTTTCCTCATTTTTTGCGGAAATGCTTGTAAACAGCCGCGCCCTTATAGTTTGCTATAACGGGAGTTACTATTTCCCTGTTTACGAAAGCATGAACCCGGGAGTAAAATTCGGCCTTGATTATGACTATGAGACTAACTACAGGCAGCTTCAGAAGCGTTTTAAAGAAGAGGCAAAAGGTAACTGGGTTATTTTGCCTCCTGTTCCGTATAATCCTTATGAAAATGATCTTAAGGAAGACAACTTTCCTCCTTTCCCCCCCTCTTTTGCCGAAAAGCATTACCTTGGGACAGACAATGTAGGGAGGGACATCCTTGCCCGCCTTGTATATGGTTTCAGGATTGCCATAATATTTTCATTTCTCCTGCTGCTGTTTGATTATGGAATCGGCATCAGCATAGGGAGCGCAATGGGTTATTTCGGAGGAAGATTCGACCTTTTTTTCCAGCGTATAATAGAAATATGGTCAAATGTGCCGTTTCTTTATGTAATCATAATTATCTCTTCAATTGTAGTACCGAGTTTTTTTACCCTTATACTGATCATGGCGTTTTTCGGATGGATTGGAATGACATGGACGATAAGAACGGTTACTTATAAGGAAAAGGCAAGGGAATATATCCTTGCGGCCCGGGCGCTTGGGGCCTCGAACAGCCGGATAATATTCAGGCATATAATTCCGAATACAATATCCGTGATAGTTACTTATGCTCCTTTCGCGGTTTCAGGCGGAATTGTTGCTCTGACATCCCTTGATTATTTAGGCTTTGGCCTTGCTCCGCCCACCCCGAGCTGGGGAGAGCTTCTCCAGCAGGGGTGGATACACATGGATTCCTGGTGGATCGGAAGTTCGGTGATCGGTGCAATGACCATAACCCTTGTAACAGTTACATTTATCGGCGAGGCGGTGAGGGAGGCGTTTGATCCTAAGATGTATTCGACTTATGAATGACGACTTCGCAGAAAGTCCGCCTGCTGTGTTGCGCTTCATTTTTCGTCATTGCGGCGTACTTATATGTACGCCTCATTCCTCGAAATTCGCGCGCCTTGCATCCGGAGCTTTTTGCAAAGTCGTCACGGTTTGCTGATATATGGTTATTAATCGCGTAAGATCGGAAAAAATATATGATGAAAAGAAATATCAGGTTGTTTGCTAAACTCGTTTTGATTTCCGGGTTGTTTCTGCCCTTCTCGTCATACGCTGCCGGTCAGGAACTCCCGAAAGATATAAAATGGCTCACTAATGACTCCGATCCAGTCTTTGCTTCGCCTGAAGCAAAAAGAGGCGGAACTCTTCATGCTGCCATAATGAGTTTTCCGATGACTTTCCGGGTTGTGGGGCCTGATTCAAACGGAAGTTTCAGAAGCGCCATACTTGATAATCACCTGTCTCTGATCGGAATTCATCCGAACACCCTGAATATCATACCTGAGCTTGCAACCTACTGGGCTTTTGGCAAGGATAAAAAGACAATGTACTTCAGGCTCAACAAGATGGCCCGCTGGTCCGATGGAACTCCGGTAACGGCAGGGGATTTTGCCTATTCACTCGAATTCATGCGCTCAAAGCATATAGTTGCACCCTGGTACAATGATTACTACACGAAGGAGATAGATAAGGTAGTAGTTTTTGATGATTATACGCTTGCGGTTGTCGCAACCAAGGCGGAACCGGATCTATATCTAAAGCTCGGAATAGCCCCGACGCCTGCCCACTATTACGGAAAACCGGATGATAATTTTGTGAGAAAGTACAACTGGGAGATTGTGCCCAACACCGGACCTTACCAGATGAGCGAATTTGTCAAAGGAAAGCACATTATTTTCAGGCGTAAAAACGACTGGTGGGGAGATGAGCTTAAGTATTTCAAAAACCGTTTCAATGTCGAGAAGGTGATATTCACGGTTGTGCGAGATATGAACATGATATGGGAGTATTTCAAAAAGGGGAAGGAAGATGAGTTTGGCCTTACGATACCTGAGTATTGGCATGTTAAATCAAAAACGCCTGTAATTGAGAACGGGTATGTTCATAAGATCTGGTTTTTCAACGATACCCAGCAGTCTGCCATGGGGTTATGGCTGAACCAGGACAGGGAGATATTTAAAGATATAAATGTCAGACATGCATTTGCCCACGCGATGAATGTGGAGAGAGTGATAGAGAAGGTTTTGAGAAACGATTATTTCAGGCTCGAGCATGGATTTGTTGGCTACGGGAAGTATTCAAACGAGAGCATAAGGGCAAGAAGATTCGATATTGAGAAAGTTGACTATTTCATGAAAAAAGCCGGATGGAAACGCGGTAAAGACGGGATATGGGGAAAAAATGGGAACCGCTTTTCAGTTGAAGTAACATACGGGTCCGAAGCGCACACTCCGAGGCTTGTTGTGTTAAAGGAGGAGGCCAAAAAAGCAGGAATTGAGCTCAGGCTCCAGAATCTTGATCCAACAGCCGCTTTCAAGAAATTTCTTGAGAAAAAACATGATGTGGCCTGGATGGGCTGGAGCACTTCTTTCAGGCCGCAGTACTGGGAACATTTTCATTCGGCAAATGCCCACAAGCCTCAGACTAACAACATAACAAACACCGATGACCCTGAAATGGATAAACTTATAGATGCGTATCGGAATTCCCTCGAAGAGGAGGAGCGGATAAAGCTGTCTGTTGAAATCCAGGCGAAGATTCATGAGCTGGGTGTATTTGTTCCGACTTTCATGGTTCCATATGTGAGGCATGCCTGCTGGAGATGGTGGAAATTTCCCGAAATACCCGGGACTAAGCATTCAACGGACCTTTTTGACCCTTTTGGCAGCATGGCCGGCGGGCTGTTCTGGTTTGACGAAAAGCTTTATCATGAGACGAAAGAAGCAATGAAAAAGAGAGAAAAGCTCAGGCCCGTTACGATAATTGACGAGACATACAAGATGAAGTCCATAACAATGAAAATTGAATAACCAACAGTGGATCGTGAATCGTGAAGCGTGAATCGATCAACGAACGACGAACCACGAACCACGAACGACGAACAACGAACAACGATCAACGAAGCACGATATCCGAGCATGGCGAAAGGCATAAGGCGGGAGGGGAAAGGCGTGAGGCTGAAGACGGAAGGCGAGACGGAAGATGCAGTACTGAAGGTTGAAAACCTTGTCACATCTTTTGATACCGAAATTGGCAGGATACGTGCTGTTGATGATGTCAGTTTTGAGGTTCAAAAGGGAGAGGTTCTTGGAATAGTCGGGGAGTCCGGTTGCGGTAAAAGCGTTACGGCTCTTTCCGTAATGAGGCTTCTTCCCAAGCCTTCAGGCCTTATTGAGAACGGGCGCATCATGTTTTCAGGAACCAATATCGTAGACCTTCCGGCTGAAAGGATGCATGAGATCCGGGGTAACCGGATATCCATGATTTTCCAGGAGCCTATGACCGCCCTGAATCCTGTCCACAGAATAGGAGATCAGATAGGAGAAGTCTTCCAACTTCGCTATTCAGGTATGAGTGAAAAAGAGATTAGTGAAGGGTCGGTTGAAATACTGCGGAAAGTCGGAATTTCCGATCCCAGAAAACGGGTGGAGGAATATCCGCACCAGATATCAGGAGGTATGCGCCAGCGAGTAATGATAGCAATGGCTCTTGCGTGTAAACCCGATATTCTGATAGCCGATGAGCCCACAACCGCTCTTGATGTAACAATTCAGGCCCAGATACTCGAGCTGATGAAGCAACTTCAGGCCGAAACCGGCATGGCAATAATCTTTATTACCCATGCTCTTGGAGTTATTGCTGAAACCAGCGACAGGGTGCTTGTCATGTATGCGGGCAAGGTGGCCGAAACAGGTCCTGTTGATAAAATATTTAACAAGCCGCTGCACCCTTATACGAAAGGACTTCTATTATCGATCCCGCGTCTTGAGGGGGAAAGGAAAAAAAGGCTTCATGTAATAAACGGCATGGTTCCTGCCCTGCACGAACTTCCCACGGGATGCAGGTTCAGAAACAGATGTCCGGATGCAATGCCTGTATGTGGAACAGTCCATCCTCCTGTTTCCGTTGTTGAAAATGAACATTTAGTGAACTGCTATCTTTATGTCTGAATATCTGCTTGAAGTGAGCAATCTTAAGATGCATTTTCCGGTTTACGGCGGAATATTCCGCAGGCAGACCGGAAAGGTGCATGCCGTTGACGGCGTCTCCCTGAAAATAAAAGCGGGCGAAACAGTCGGCCTTGTTGGTGAATCCGGTTGCGGAAAAACCACGGTTGGAAGGGCAGTTCTCAGACTTTATAATTTATCGGGCGGTGAGGTTTTCTTCGATGGAGACAACATCTCCAGGATGACACAGGGGGATTTAAGATTGCTCAGGAGAAATATGCAGATGATTTTCCAGGATCCCTTTGAGTCCCTTGATGCACGCCAGACTATCGGGGAGATAATAGAGGAGCCCTTTATCATTCATAAGATCGGGACGGCAGAGACAAGACGGGATGAAATCGAAAAACTCCTGTCGCGCGTTGGATTATCCGGAAGCGCTATTACGCGTTTTCCTCATGAATTCAGCGGCGGGCAGCGGCAGAGAATAGGAATAGCAAGAGCTATCGCCCTTAAGCCCAAACTGGTTGTTTGTGATGAGCCGGTATCTGCTCTGGATGTTTCGATTCAGTCACAGATTCTAAACCTTCTTCTTGATCTGCAATCCGAAATGAACCTGACTTATCTTTTCATTGCACATGATCTTTCCGTTGTAAAACATATTTCAGACAATATAGCGGTTATGTATCTCGGAAAAATTGTTGAATATACCGATGCAGATTCGATTTATAAGAACCCCCTCCATCCTTATACGCAAGCCCTTATATCGGCGATTCCGGTTCCTGATCCTTCGGTACGGAATAAGAAAACAGTCCTGTCCGGAGATGTGCCGTCACCCTTAAACCCGCCTTCCGGATGCCGTTTTCATACCCGGTGCCCTGTTGCTTTTGACAGGTGCAAGGCGGATGAACCGGAGCTTTTGCCGGCACCGGGAATTGAAGGAGAAGAGCATCTGGTGGCGTGCCATTTGGTGAATAGTTAAACAAGGGGCAAAGGCACAAAGTGAAAAGACGTGAGGCGTGAGTCGTGAGGCGTAAGTTCTTTTTCAGCTCGTCATTCCCGAGAAAGCGGGAATCCAGAAATCAGGAGGCTGAAAAGAAAGGGGCAAAAGTACTTGAATCCTGGAACCCTTCCTCAAACCATCAAAAAACCTCTGCAATATAAGATGCCAGTAAAACTTGACATGCAAAACGATTCATGAAATACATAGAGTCGTAAAAAGCAAATTCTTA
>JAHJQU010000322.1 GCA_018819005.1 Pseudomonadota bacterium
AAAAAGTACGCGGCCATCGTTTAACATGGCAACCCGCTGCGAAATATTAAAAATATCGGGTATGTCATGGCTGATAACAACCCCTGTAAAGCCGAACTTCTGCTGATAATCAGATATCATCCTGTGGACAGCTTTTTTTCGGATAGGATCAAGCCCTGTTGTCGGTTCATCGAAGAGGACTATCTCCGGATCAGTGATTAGCGCTCTTGCAAGGGCCACTCTTTTTTTCATCCCCCCTGAAAGCTGTGAAGGGTACTTTTCGTCTATCTCATGCAGATCGAGTTGTTCCATTTTATCCCTGACTCGTCTGTTTATCTCCGAATCGGCTAAAGATGTCGTTTCACTGAGCGGAAGGGCAATGTTTTCATATATTGTTAAAGAATCGAAAAGGGCTGTTCCCTGAAACATGTAACTGCATTTTCTTTTTAGGGCTTTTCTCTCGGCCTTGTTCATGTCCGAAACAGGGCGACCCTCAAAAAGGATTGCACCCGAATCCTGTTCAAGGAGTCCGACGATATGCTTGAGAAGTACGCTTTTCCCTCCCCCGCTTTTTCCTATTACCGTTGTTATTTCGCCTTTATAAATGCTGAGATCAGTGCCATTTAGGACATGATTTTCACCAAAGCTCTTATAAACATTCTTAAATTGAATTATGGGTTCTCTCATCTTTTGATACCTTCGTAAAAAGTCATGAAACGACTTTTTCTTCGGCGGGAAATCCGCATAGGCGGACTCTCCCGCCGCTTGAAGTAAATTCAAGCGGTTCCACCCTCACCCCCAGGCCGGGGCTTAACCGCCCTCGGCCTGTTGATGGACTTCTTACGAGTCCATCATATATTTATTACAGCAGGAATGATGTTAAAACATAATCTGTTACAAGAATCAGAACACAGGAAATAACAACAGCCGAAGTCGTTGAAATGCTGACGCCTTTTGCGCCGAAACCATCGGTCCTTGTGTGTGTAAAATAGCCCTGGAAGCAGCATATCGTTACAATAACAGCCGCAAAGACAACCGACTTTATAAAACCTCCTGTCACATCCCCCAGTACCACGCTTGTTTCAATACGGGTAAAATACGCGCCAGGGCTTATTCCGAGCAGAATGGAGCCGGTAAGATACCCTCCCAGGATACCGACCACGTCAAAAAGGGCGGTAAGAAGAGGCATACTGATTAAGGCGGCAGCCAGTTTGGGACTGACAAGAAAACGGATGGGGTTGATATCCATTGTCTCAAGAGCATCGATCTCTTCCGAAATCCTCATTATGCCTACTTCAGCAGCCATAGCCGAACCGGCTCTTCCCGTCACCATAATGGCCGCCAGTACCGGACCCAGTTCCCTTATCAGGGAAAGAGCAACAGCAGCTCCTAAAAATCCGGTTGAACCGAATTTTACGAGTGTATAGTATCCCTGAAGCCCGAGCACCATTCCGGTAAATGCCCCTGTAAGACATATGACAAAAACCGATTTTGCCCCGATGAAATAAATCTGCTGCATTATTTTATTAAACTGGAAAGGACGGTAAAATATTAACGCAAAACTCCTGAAAAAGAAAATGGCGATACGCCCCATCTCCTTTATTATGAAAATTGTCCCCCTACCAAGAGTGGTGAGCGGATTTATTAAAGTGGATATGTGCATCATAACAACCTTATAACAATACCAAATTACAATATAAATGGATTTGCGTCTTTTGCGAATATAATAAAATGGCATCAGGGTGTCAAGAAAGTAAAAAATGATACGATGCCTCATATTGATTATTTTTCAGGCACATCAAAAATACAGCTCCTTAAAAAGTCATAATTGACAATCTTCTCCCGCCTTGTTAAAGTTTTTTATAAATGGTTTAAAATGGAATTTATAAGGGTACATCACAAGGAGATGCTGTGGAAAATTTGCCAGGGTATTCAGAAGGAGATTGCAGACACGACGGTCTGAACATTTTTTACCGCCAGTATAAGGCCAGTCCTGAAAAAGCAAGAATGATCATAACCCATGGGCTCGGGGAGCACTCCGGACGATATTTAAATGTAATTAACCGGCTTGTTCCAAAAGGCATAAGCATTTTTGCTCCGGATTTCCGCGGGCACGGGAAAAGTGACGGAAAACGAGGCCATGTCCTTTCTTTCGACGACTATCTTGAAGACCTTTATTCAATATTTGGCGTGGCAATAAAAGAAAAAAAGCCCGGCATTAAATACTTTCTCCTCGGGCACAGTTTGGGCGGACTTATCGCAATAAATTATGCGATCCGTCGGCAGGAAACAATTGACGGACTGATTATATCATCCCCGTCTCTCGGAGTGGCTGTAAAAGTTCCGGCCATAAAAGCTGTTCTGGGAAAAGCGATGTCATCCTTATGGCCCGGCTTGAGCTTGAATAACGAGCTGGATGCTTCAAAGATCAGTCATGATGAAAAAGTTGTGGCAGCTTACAGGAATGATCCTCTAGTCCATGATCGCGTCACAGCCCGCTGGTTCACCGAATTTTTATCAGCAATGGAAAAAGCCAACAATCAGGTATCAGAAATTAAAGTGCCTTTCCTGATGCAAATAGCCGGAGATGATCATCTTGTTGATGCAGCAGTGTCGAAATCTTTTTTTGAAAGAGTATCTTCAAAAGACAAAACCCTTCATGTTTATGAAGGACTGTACCATGAAATTTTCAACGAGAAAGAAGAAGACAGAAAGTTGGCGATAGATGATCTTGAAAACTGGATCGGTTCCCGCATATAATGACCTGAATTTTTCACGCAACGATCTCATTTTGCGGCCTTTCCAACCACATTCTTTCCAAATTTTTTCACAATATCGTCAAGAGTCCTGTCCACCTTTTCCCACTTGCCATTCTTCTTTTTCTCTTCATCAAACAGGTTTATCTGAACAGGAACTGAAGCGGGAATAAGACCGCTCACTCCAACACCTATTAACCTGACCTCTTTATCAAGTTCATAAGAATTAAGGAGTGTTGCCGCCTCTTTATATATAGCCCGCGAAGAGTGTGTAGGTGTTTTAACGGTAATGCTTCGGGTTGACTGTCTGAAATCGGCATCTTTTATTTTAAGCACCACAGTTTTTGCCCTTAATCCCTTGCCCCTGAGTTGCTTCCCAATATCTTCAGCATGCGCGAGAAGATACTTATTCAGAAATATTTTGTCGAGTGTGTTTTTTTCAAGAGTTGTTTCGCAGCTTATGGATTTGCTGCGGCTGAAAGGTACAACCGGAGAATCATCAGAACCGGAGGAAAGCTCAAGGAGCCTGTAGCCATATTTTCCAAATCTTTTTATAAGCATCTCAGCGGGATATTTCTTGACATCACCAAGTAATTTGATGCCTGTCTGTTCAAACTCTTTAAAAGTCGCCTTTCCTACCCCGGGGACTTTCCCGATCGGAATAGATTCTGCGAACCGTAAAGCCTGTTCAGGCATTATTATGGTTAAACCATCAGGCTTATTAATGTCGGAAGCAATTTTGGCAAGGAACTTGTTAGGCGCAATACCAATGGAGCAGCCAAGGGATACGGTCTCCGTTATCTTTTTTTTAACGGCTGAACCTATTGTCTCAGGATCACCATGCAGCCTTTCACACCCGGATATATCCATGTAAGCTTCATCAATGGAGACAGGTTCAACAAGCGGTGAAAATTCTTCCAATAAAGCCATTATCTTTTCTGAAATTTCAGCATACCTATCCATTCGCGGATGAAGAAATACACCGTCAGGGCATTTCTGCTTTGCCAGATACATGGGCATTGCCGAATGAACCCCGAACTTTCTTGCTTCATAACTTGCCGCGGAAACAACACCCCGCCCGGACAGCCCGCCAACAATGACGCATTTGCCCTTCAGATCATTATTATCAAGCTGTTCCACTGATGCGAAAAACGCATCCATATCAATATGAAGGATCATCGATCATTTCCCTGACAAGAAAGCTTGCTATTTATTACAATTTTGTATTATCGTACAAGTTAAGACTGTCGGCTTAGTAAAAAGTCATTCTCACACAAAGACCACGGGGGACACAAAGAAAAACCTGAATGTTTTTAATAGATCTTTCTTCGTGCCTTGGTGCCTTCGTGTGAAAAAGTAGCTTTTTACGAAGACTTATAGACTTATAAAAAGTCTGTCGGATTATATCATAAATGGAAAGAATTTAAACCCTGTAAAATTTGATTGATAACCAATGAAAACAATAGAAGATGTTACTCTGCTTTACGAAATCAGCAATGCCTTGAACGAGCACCTTGATCTTAAGAAAACTCTCTATAAGGTGCTTGATATACTGTCCAGTTCTCTGAATATGGTTCGCGGAACTATAACAATTCTGAACACGTTGCGTAATGAAATTCATATTGAAGTGGCACATGGAATCTCGCGAAATATTGTCGAAAACGTGAAATATAAACTGGGAGAAGGAATTACAGGACGCGTTATTCAGACAGGCAAAGATGTTGCTATCGCTAAAATCAGCCAGGAACCTCTTTTCCTCAACCGGACAGCTTCCCGTAAGGCTTCGAATAAACAGGAACTCTCATTTATTTGTGTTCCTGTGAAAAAAGGGGACCTTGTAATTGGAGCTTTAAGCGTGGACAGGCCTTATGATCCTGGTTATCCCCTTAAGGAAGGAACAAAGCTGCTTTCTGTTATTGCAACAATGATAGCAAGACATGTCATAAATCTGGAAAACATCAGCCTGGAGAAGGAACAGTTAAAAAATGAAAACAAAAGGTTAAGAAGCGAACTTGAGAACAAATACAGCGTAACAAATATTATCGGCAACAGCAGCAGGATGCGCGAAGTATATCAGATGATTTCTCAGGTCTCGAAAAGTAACGCAACGGTTCTTCTAAGGGGTGAAAGCGGAACAGGTAAAGAACTCGTTGCAAATTCCATACATTACAACAGCAACAGGGCCAAAGGGCCATTTATTAAAGTAAACTGTGCCGCTCTTCCCTCAAACCTCATCGAAAGCGAGCTCTTCGGGCATGAAAAAGGATCTTTTACAGGCGCCATTAAACTGAAACTCGGAAAATTTGAGCTTGCCAATAAAGGTACTCTTTTCCTCGACGAAATAGGCTCGGTAAATCTCGATGTTCAGGTAAATCTTCTGCGTGTCCTCCAGGAAAAGGAATTTGACCGGATCGGAGGTCAGAAAACAATAAAAACAGATGTGCGCATTGTAACCGCGACCAATAAAAATCTTGAGCAGGCGGTTGAAGAAGGCACCTTCAGGGGAGACCTCTATTATCGCCTGAATGTTTTTCCTATTTATATGCCGCCGCTAAGGGAAAGAAAAACGGACATCCTGCTTCTTGCAGATTACTTTCTGGAAAAATACGCACGTGAAAACAACAAGGATATAAGGCGATTTTCGACTCCTTCGATAGACATGATGATGGCTTATCACTGGCCCGGGAATGTGCGTGAGCTTGAAAACTGCATTGAACGGGCTGTTTTATTGTGTGAAGAAGGAGTTATTCACAGCTACCATCTTCCGCCGACCCTGCAGACCGGTTCCGAATCCGGAACAATATCCTCTCTTTCACTTGATGATGCGGTTGCAACCCTTGAAAAGGAAAAGATTATTGATGCTCTGAAAAATACGAGGGGAAACAGCGCCCAGGCGGCAAAAATCATGAAAACAACCATCAGGAAGTTCAACTATAAAGCAAAAAAATATAATATCGACTTTCACCAGTATCGTTAGAATACCTGAACGGAAGACACCTTTCCCCGCTCTTCGGATAATCGAAGGACGGGGTTTGCGACAAGAGGGTCAGTTTTCAGAAGCGCACTTCTCCCCCTGGTTTTAGATATCTGTTTCTGCAATTCTCTCACTGGGACGAACCCGGTCCGCCAAGAAGTATGAAGACCTTCCGATTTATTTTACGGCATTCATTTTTGTCCCTTCTGTTTTTGCAAACACTTGTCCTACGCTCAACGACGTCGAAAATGATGCATGTGAAAAGATAAAAAAAATTAATTTTAATAAAAGATAAAAAAATGAATTGAAAAAATATAATAATTAATTTACGTGTTAATTTATAAATATCCGGATTACTCTGTAAGGATTTAAAATATGATGGGTTGCACAATCAAGAACAGGACCGTTGAAGCCAAGTGACTGAAAAAGACATTTCTATTGTTCTGCTTCACAATATAGATATGAGCTGGGAAAGTTCGGACATAGAACAAGTCGCCCTGGAGATATCCACTTTGGAAGGTGCTATCACGGCAGAAGGGCACACCGTCATTAACACCCCGATACGCGATGACAACCTCGCGTCGGTTCTCGCCTCTTTTGATCCGCAGTCGCACATCGTCTTCAATTGGTGTGAAAGCATCCCCGGTGTCCCGAAAAGCGAGCCCGACGTGGTCAGGACTCTCGAACAAATGAATTTCATCTACACGGGTTCCGGGACTGAGACCATTGAACGTAGCTGGAACAAACCCGAAATCAAGAATATTCTCCACAACGGCAGAGTTCCCACTCCGACATGGAGCGTCTTCAAAAACGAGGAATGTTCTGACTGGAACTGCTATCCAGCGATCGTCAAACCAGCGCTAGAGCACTGCAGTTATGGTCTCACGCATGAATCAGTAGTTTCAACAGCGGACGAGCTGAAGAACAGAATTAGATACATCCTGGACAATTTCAAAGGTCCGGCCCTTGTCGAAGACTTCATAGACGGAAGAGAATTTCACGTCCCTGTCTGGGGTAATGGAAGTATCGAAATGCTTCCCCCGATTGAGATGGACTTTTCCGTGTGCTGCGATTTTCATGAAAGGCTCTGTACATACGACAGTAAGTTTAAAGAGGATTCGCAGGACTTCCGAAAAATAGGGATTATCCTCAAGCCGGACATTGCCCGGGAAGAATATCAGGCTCTCGAGAAAATCGTGAAAAAAACATATGTGCTCACCGGCTGCAGAGACTATGCAAGACTTGATATCCGTCTACGTGAAGGGGTCTTCTACGTAATCGACGTGAATCCCAATCCCGACATCGGCGCCGAAACAAGCATGGCCTACGCCGCCGGAGAAAAAGGATACAGCTACGGCGCGATGCTCAACAGACTCATCCACCTTGCATTTCTCAGACACCCCATGTTGAAGAAAAAACAGAACGGATAGAACTGAGCACCAAACCCAGCCTGGTACCCGGGGATTTGCGGGATGATCTTTACTTCCGAAGTTTCTTTGCCGGAGGGGATCTTCGATGAAAAGAGGATGGTTTAATGGTGGAACAGCTACAATTCACTTTATGATTTCAGTATTGAATCAATTCGCATATCCTTTTGCTGCCAGACAGAATTAATCCATTTCTGGAAATTTTCCCTGAATTCAGAATTGTTTACATAGTCTCCGATTATTTCACTGCTGATCGGAAGAGTTTCGACACTAACTCTTATTTCTCCAATTTTTCCGCATATAAAATCCCAGAAGCTCTTTGTTCCATCCGGATATACAATCGTGACATTTACTATCTGGTTAAGCTGTTCGCCCATTGCCGAAAGAACGAAGGCTACTCCTCCTGCCTTGGGGTTCAGCAAATTATAATACGGGGATTTTTGCCTCTTATGTTTTTCAGGGGTGAATCTGGTTCCCTCAACAAAATTCATCACGGATACAGGAAGTGTTTTAAATTTTTCACACGCCTTTCTGGTAATTTCTATATCTTTTCCTTTTAAATGTGGATATTTGTCAAGAAATGCCTTGGAATATCTCTTCATGAAGGGAAAGTCGAGCGCCCACCATGCAAGTCCCAAAAATGGAACCCATATCAGCTCTTTCTTGAGAAAAAATTTCAGAAAAGGTATTTTTCTGTGAAAAATTCTTTGTAGAACAAGTATGTCGGTCCACGACTGATGGGTGGCCAAAACCAGGTACCAGCCGTCCTGCTTAAGACCTTCAAGTCCTTTAACATCCCACGTTATATTGTTCATAAGCCTCTGGTTAAACGTATTGATTAGAATCCACTTGTCTGCAATGAAAGTTAAGAGCCAAGTGTAATGCTTTTTCCAGAAGGGCATGATTAATTTAAAAAATGCGACAACAAAAATCAGGATTGTCCAAAAGACGGTATTGACTGCATAGAGAACAAGCGATAAAACTCCCCGAAGATTCGCCGGCAAAAAGCTAAGCATAATTTTTATCCCTTATAATATAGATAGTGTCCATCCGGAAACCAAATTTGGACACATAAGTTTCCAATTCGGAAATAGGCAATTTTGGGCAAGCTCAAGGAAATCAAGGGATTGCGCGGAGACATACGCATTGTATGTCGCACAAGAAATCCCGCAGATTGACACAGAGATCGCACAAAAGGGCCATTTCCGGATGGAAACTAGATATAAAACAGAAAATATATTATGAACCGATCAACAATGTATGTTCGAATTCCTTAAACAGATCCTCCGCTTTTTTTGAAACTTCATTAAACTTCTTTATTGCCTGTTCACGAAATCCAGCATCAATTTTGAGTGCTTTTTTTCTGAGTAATTCAAATGACTTTTTACTTTGTTCAAAAAGGAGTCTGGCCTGCCCGAGAGTCTCTTTGGAATTAATTATAACTGATTCTGAATATTTTTCGATCTGTTCGCGGAATTTGAAGTAGGATATCTCAAGGGAAGACTGAATTTTATCCATTTTAATCATTTCCCTTGTGATGGTATGAAAATGGTGCCCGATTATGCCAAACCGTATAGCTTCAGCAAATGTCTTTTTATGCCTGATAAAATTTCTTGCCACAAACCTTAAATAATGGAGGCCGTAGCGCGTAAAGGGCTGGCGAAAAAAGGAACCAAAAAAAATCCTTATATCTTCAGGACGCACCTTTCTCTGGAAAAACGGCGTGTTCCCGATGTTGTCAAGCAGGATATTGCACCTGGCGAAATAATTTTTTAAATTCGGGTCATAAATATAATCCAGGACTCTTTTATAGCCGGCTTTTAATTTAGTGCTGTCCATTTTTGTTGTAAAGTTGGTACTCATTGAATGTGTATTGTTCCCGATCGAGTCACTCTTTATTCTGCCCTCCTTTTTTAATCTCGAAAAAAGAGTTGTACCGGGTAGAGCGATCAGGAGGCCTACCATGGCCTGAGGAATTCCCGCTTTTTGTATGAAAGATATCTGCCGGTCAAATATGTCTTCAGCATCACTGTCAAACCCTATGATGAAACCTCCCATGACTCCCATTCCATGCTGCTGAATTTTATGCACGGCTTTATTTAAATCGGTTTTAAGATTCTGGAATTTTCCTGTTTCTTTCAACGCCTTTCTGGAAGGTGTTTCAATTCCAATGAAGACTTCATTAAAACCCGCATCTTTCATCCCGTTCATAAGCTCTTCGTCATCTGCCAGATTTATGCTTGCTTCTGTGAAAAATCTGTAAACATGGGCATGCTTTTTTTGCCATTCAGTCAGGGCCGGAAGCAAATCGCTTTTTACACGGTTTTTGTTTCCTATGAAATTATCATCAACAATAAAGACAGGGCCACGCCATTTAAGCTTGTATAGAGATTCAAGCTCATGAATAATATTATTACTTGATTTCAATCTCGGATTGTTCCCGTATGATATCCAAATATCACAGAATTCACACTTGAAGGGACATCCTCTCGAATATTGAATAGACATCGAGGAATAGGCCTCCATGTCAAGAAGATCAAACCTTGGTGTTGCGGAATTTGAAAGGTCAGGCCGTTTGCCTGGGATATATATTTTTTTCGCACAACCGTTCTCATAATCGTCGAGGAATATTTTCAGTGTCTCTTCGACCTCTCCAAGGACAAAGTGATCTACATCCTGTATCTCGTTATAACTTGAAGTCGGGTAAGGGCCGCCTGCAACAACCGGAACTTTAAGGCGCTTGCAGGCCGAAACGGCTTTAATAAAAGATTCTTTCTGGATCATCATCGCGGAAATAAATACAGCGTCCGCCCACAGAATGTCCTTTTCCATAAGAGGCCCGGTATTCATGTCTATAAGTCTGAAATTATATTTATCAGGAATAAGAGCAGCAATAGTAATCAGTCCGAGGGGAGGCATAGAGCTTTTTTTATGCACGAATTTAAGCGCATGCTTGAAGCTCCAGTATGTATTGCCTGGAACTTCGGGATATACAAGCAAAATATTTTTCATTTTATGCTCCATCACACGGATAATTTAATGAAAAGAGAATTAACATAGCGTCTTATAATTTGTATCAAGAATAATTGAAACAGGCAGGAAATAAAACAGTAATCTGAAATTTTACAAAAGTTTTACATAGGCAAGGCTGGGTTAAAAAGCGAAATATTCGGGCGTTGACATAAAATATAAGGTGTTGTAGTAACTTGTTATATTATGGACCAGTCGAAATGGTTTTATCCGATTATTGTTTTTATTTTTTCCGTTCTGGCTCTGGCAGCCTCGCTTTTCCTGTTTATATACTGGTATATGGAGGTCAGCACAGGTCTTGAGGCCGTTGTTGCCCGGTTTAACCTCGAGCCGTCGGTCGTTCTTGAATCACGCACATGGGTAGTTATTCTGGTATTATCCCTTCTTGTCGGGATAATACTACTCGGGATATTTACCATATTCGTGTATAATTTTAAGACTTATCAGTTATATCGGCTTCAGCAGAACTTTATAAATAATTTTACACATGAACTTAAAACTCCTGTAACTTCCCTGAAGCTGTTTCTTGAGACTCTTTCCAAGCACGAGCTATCAAGGGCCGAACAACTTAAATATATCGGTTACATGATAAATGATATTGTAAGGCTTTCGGACAATATCGGGCGGATACTTGATCTTGCCAGGATTGAGAGCAAAAGCTTTAAGGGCGGATTTATAGAGTCGGATCTCGTTGCAGTTGTGGAGTCCTTTTGCAAGACAAACAAACATCTTTTCCCTGGATGTGAGATAACTGTGCATAACCCTTCAGAAAGACCGTTTATACATAAGGTTAACCTCTATCTTTTTAAAATGCTTATTATGAACCTTCTGACAAATGCGTTTAAATATAATGATTCAAAACAACCGAGAATCGATATTTCTTTTGACTTGCAAAAACAAAAAATTCTCATAAAATTTGAAGACAACGGTATTGGAATTGAAAAGACTCAGATAAAAAAGATTTTCAGAAAATTTTATCAGATCGGTCAGTATAAGGATATGACTGCAAAAGGAAGCGGGCTCGGTCTTCATTTAGTTCAGAACATAGCGCGAATCCATAAGGGAAAAGTAGTTCCTGAAAGTAAGGGAACCGGAAAAGGATCTGTTTTTACGCTTATATTGCCTGAATAAGACAATATAAGTATCATAAAATGCCTATCTTTTCGTATAGGTAAAGGAATAAAGAAAACATATTATGAAGAGTTTCGGGGGAAAGCGCATCCTTGTTATAGAAGATGACGTCCATATAGCCGAAGGGCTTAAGCTGAATCTTTCTCTTCAGGGGTATGATGTGAGTATAGCTGAAAACGGCGTCTCCGGCCTAAGGAAATGGAGAGAGTTGAAGCCGGACCTTATTGTGCTCGATATCATGCTTCCCGGAATAGATGGGCTGTCCGTCCTTCAAAGTATTCGCCTTGAGGATGAAAGAATCCCGATTTTAATACTGTCTGCAAAATCAGAACCGGATGACAGAATAAAGGGACTTTCATGCGGTGTGGATGATTATCTTTCAAAGCCTTTTAATCTGGAGGAATTTCTCCTCAGGGTTGAACGCCTCCTTGTCAGGGCGTCCTGGTCAATTGAAGAAGAGAATCTAAAAATAAAAACAGGTGTTTCAGGTGATAAGATATATGCTTTTGGAGACAACACAATTGATTTCGAAAAATCGATTGCAATGTGCAGAGTCGGAAAAATAATTCTTACGGAGCAGGAGATCAAATTACTGAAACTTTTTATTGCAAACAGGGGAAAACCCCTTTCGAGAAGAAAGCTCCTTGAAATAGGTTGGGGATATACCGGCATAACTACAACAAGGACTGTAGATAATTTTATAGTCCGTTTCAGAAAATATTTCGAGGTTGATCCAAAGAAACCACGCTATTTTAAGAGCCTCAGGCTTGTAGGATATCTTTTTGACCATGATTGACGGCTTCGTAAAAAGTCAATTTTTCACACGAAGGCACAAAGGCACGAAGAAAGGCCGATTGAAAACATTCAGGTTTTTCTTTGTGTCCTCCGCGATCTTTGTGTGAGAACGACTTTTTACGAAGCCATCATTATTAATTGAAAAATATTCTTGCTTGCATTCAGGCTTTTAGTTTATTGAAGGCCTCTTTAAAATAACAACAGAAGGGAAAAAAATGGAATTCAAGGTCGCAAAAATCAAACAGGATCTTTCTATTGACGTTTATGCGATTGCCGACCTGATTGCTACGACACAGAGGGAAAGCGGTGAAATTCCCTGGTGTGACGGCCAGAAAACAGACCCGTGGGATCATGTAGAGGCTGCGATGGGGCTGACTATAGGAGGATACTTTAAGGAGGCGCAACTTGCATTTGAGTGGCTTTCACGTGTGCAGCTTTCAGACGGAAGCTGGTTTTCATCTTACATGAATGGTGTTCCCGAGGACAAAACCCGTGAGGCAAATATGGCTTCATATGTTGCGGTTGGAGTTTTTCATTATTTTCTCATAACCGGAGATAAAGCGTTTCTTAATAAAATGTGGAATACTGTCAGGCGTGCAATAGATTTTACAATCAGGCTGCAGGCACCGGGTGGAGAAATATACTGGGCAATAAGCCCTGAAGATAAAATAGATCCCATGGCTTTATTAACCGGCTCAAGCTCGATATTTATGAGCCTCAAATGCGCTATATCGGTTTCACAGATACTTGGCCACGAAATGCCCGAATGGGCAGATTCGCTGAAAAAGCTTGGGGATGCTATAAGGAATAAGCCATATCTCTTCAATATGACCAAATCACGTTTCTCAATGGACTGGTTCTATCCTGTGCTGACCGGAGCCATCACAGGCATAGAGGCTCAGAAGCGGATAAGCAGGTCATGGGGAAAATTTATAGTTAAGGGCCAGGGTGTCCGATGTGTCTCAGACGAGCCGTGGGTGACAATTGCGGAAACCTGCGAACTCTCTCTTGCCCTTTCAGCGATTGGGAATTTCAATCTTTCACAAATATTATTTGGATGGATTTGTGGCAAAATATATGAAGACGGGTCATACTGGTGCGGCTTTACTGTGCCGGATATGACCATATGGCCTGTAGAAAAAATCACATGGACAAACGCCGGAGTTCTCATGGCGGCTGATGCCATTTATAATCTTACGCCAGCAAGCAGGCTTTTTTGCCACGACTCATGGAATTTATCCTCTCTTTCTTCTTCAGGTGAGAAAGAGAAAGATAACAATATCTGTAAGTTGGTCGATTCGGAACTGAAGTCTAATATTCTTCATATATAATTGTGGATCACTTTAGAAAGAGTTGGTGATCTTGGACTCCTTTCTTCCAGCTAATTTGCCTGTTGAGGATCGTTTAGTTTGAAAAAAGATCATCGTCCCTATTTTATTAAAAAATCCTATCTTAAATTCCAGAGATTTTACGTTGACCATTTTTTAAGGCCCCATTTCGAATCTCTCGGGAAGGGGTCTAATTTCATGAGACCCTGGCATGTCGAGGTGTTTGGTTCTCCTGTTGTACTTGGCGACTATGCAACCGTGATTGCCACTCCGGATAAAAAAATCAGGCTTTCCGTTTGGTCTGAAAAAAAGGATATGGGCCGGATTCATATAGGCAGCTTCTGCATAATCTGCGCGGGTGTCAGAATAAGTTCGGCCTCCGAAATACTTATCGGTGACAACTGCATGATAGCAAGCGGTTCATATATAACCGATTCGGACTGGCATGATATATATGACAGGGTTTCAACCGGAAAAAGCAAACCTGTGAGAATTGAAAATAATGTCTGGATTGGGGACAGCGCTATCATATGCAAGGGAGTAGTTATCGGTGAAAACAGTATAATAGGGGCAGGCTCGGTTGTGGTAAGCGAGATTCCTCCAAATTCCATTGCAGCGGGAAACCCTGCAAAAGTTGTAAGATCTCTTAATGCGAATGAAAAAATTACTGCCAGAGAAAGCTTTTTTTCCGACCCGGTCCGACTCTCCATGTATTTTGATGCAATGGACAGGGAAACGCTGATGGGAAATTCTTTTTTTCACTGGCTTCGTTATATCCTGTTCCCTAGGAAAGGGGACTGAGTGTCCAGACTGTTTCAATCAGCAGTCTGGAATATCTTGAAAAATATCCCTCCGGAGAGGGCGATAAGGCTGCTGAAAGCAAAAAGAGCAAAAGAGCCCGCCTGCTCATAAATCCAACCGCTTAGAAAAAAACCAACCATAAGGCCAAACCCGTATGTAACCGCATTATTTAAAGATTGCCCGAGGGTCTTTGTTTCATCTGATGTCATGGAATCAATATAAAGAATGCTGGATATATGAAAAGCGCCATATGTCAAAGCATGGGTAGTCTGGGATATAAGGATAAGGGCTGGGGATTTTACCAGGGAAAGCGTTAACCACCTTGCTACTGCTGTAACGAATGCAACAGTGATAACTGTTTCTGTTGAAAAACGTTTAAAAATACGGTCAGAATTTATCATTACAAGTATTTCGGCAATTGAAGCTATTGCCCAGGCAGTTCCTATGAATGTGCGGTCGTAACCTAAATTTTCAAGATGAATTGAGAAAAACCCATAATATGCTCCGTGGCTTACAAGCATCAGAAAAGCGCTTGAAAGGAAAAAAATAACGCGTTTTTTTTTAAAAAGGACTTTTGCCTCGCTCAAAAAAGGTTTGCTGTTTTTTGGCTTTATATCGGGAATCTTAACTGCAAATGCTGCCTGAATTACAGATCCGGCAAGAATCAGAGACAGAATTATCCGTATAGGGTAAATGTCGAGAACCTTACCCAGTAAAAAGACTGTCACGATGAAGGCGATTGTGCCCCAGACTCTTATGCTTCCGTAACTCTTCTTCATGCTCCCGAGGATGTCTATCGTGAAGGCTTCAAGAAAAGAGATGATCGGAGAATAAAATATTGTGTAACAGACAGTAACCGCAAGCATGGGCCAGAAATCAGATGTGAAAAGATAAATGCACCAGATTGCCGCGCTTATAAAATGGCATGACAGATATATGGATTTCCGGGCCTGAAAGCGGTCGGCAAGGGCGCTCAGGAGCAGGGGAGATAAAACCATCACAACAGACCTTGAGGCAGAAATGACTCCTATTTGAAAACCTGTGAAACCAAGTTTATAGCAGTACAGGTTAAAATAGGGTAAAAATACTCCCATTACACCGAAGTACAGAAAGTACTGTGATGCAAGGACTGCTCTCCCCGAAGCGATCACTTTATTCATGTTTATATAATATGTTATTTGGCAGCAGACTGCAATTGCAATATGGGGTCTTGTTGATTACAAAATTATTGCCATGGTCTGATAATGATGTTAAACTTATGTTAAAGGTTGTAAAGATTAGAAATTCAGCTTTTAATTCAGGAGCCTGACATGGATTATATCAAGATAAGATTTGGCAATGATTTTGGAACATCGGATTCCAGATTTGATAAAACTATCGAAGATATGTTCAGATCTATGAGCCCTATGTTTTCTCTTTCTGAACGGGCGTGGAAACCGCAGATGGATATTTACGAAACGCCTCAGGAGGTAATTATCCTGGCTGAGGTTGCCGGGGTTGATAAGGACAATCTCGAAGTCGAGATAAGCAGCAGGGCGATACGAATCCGGGGAAACCGCGAGGAAATTCCTCGTGTTGAAAACACTACTTACCGCCTTGCGGAGATACAGTATGGAGCCTTTGAGCGGATTCTATATCTTCCGGCCCTTATAGACACTGATAAGGTTTCAGCCTCATACTTGAACGGCTTTTTACAAATTCGGCTTGCCAAGATGTTACAGGATAAAACGCATAAGATAACAATTTCGGAAGGATGATCCTTAGGTCTCAAGGAACTTGCGGTTTAAATTGAATTTCTGAATACAGCCGTTTGGAGGTATTAATGTCTCAGCAGCAATCACAGATGGATTCAAATACTGAAAAACTCCCTGAATTATTGCCTGTTCTCCCGCTATTTGATACGGCTCTTTTCCCTAAAATGGTTTTGCCCCTTGTGGTTATGCAGGGCGGATCTGTTAATCTTGTTGATGAGGCTATGAGCAAAGACCGCATTGTAGGCCTTCTCGCATCGAAAAAACCAAGCCAGGAAGCTGAAAACCCGGAAGCGGATCTTCATGCTGTGGGCACAACCGCCTTGATCTTGCGGATGGCAAAGACCGATGATAATAACGCGCAGCTTCTTGTCCAGGGTCTCGGAAGATTCAAAGTTCTCGAATTTGTAAAGGGGAAACCATATCTCCAGGCCAGGGTTGAGCATATCAGGGACAAAGATTCGAAGGGGAAAGAGACCGAAGCTCTTGTCTCGAATGTATTAACTCTGTTTGCAAGAATTGTAGAGCTTACTCCGGCTCTTCCGAAGGATATGGCTATCATGGCAAAATCGATTCAGGAGCCGGGAATACTTGCGGATATGATAGCCTCAACCATTAATACAACATCCGGGGAAAAACAGAAAATTCTTGAAACTGAAGATGTGCGTAAAAGGTTAAAAGAGGTAACAAAACAGGCTAACCATCATCTGGAAATACTCGAACTGGGAAACAAAATACAGTCTCAGGTCAAGGGAGATATGGAAAAGAGCCAGAGGGAATATTACCTCAGGCAGCAGCTCAAGGCGATAAAGGAAGAGCTTGGGGAAAAAGATGATACCGCGGTTGAAATTGAAGAGTATAAATTAAAAGTAAAGGAGAAGAACCTGCCTCCGGAAGCTCTTAAGGAAGCTGAAAGGGAATTGAACCGCCTTTCACGTATGCATCCTTCGTCGGCTGAGTACACAGTTGCGTCAACTTACCTTGACTGGCTTACCACCCTTCCATGGAACGAAAGCACAAAAGACAACCTTGATATTAAAAAAGCAAGAAGAGTTCTGGAGGAAGATCATTTCGGGCTTGATAAGGCAAAAAAACGTGTTATCGAGTTTCTTGCTGTCCGTAAACTTAAACCTGAATCAAAAGGGCCGATACTTTGCTTTGCGGGACCCCCCGGAACGGGAAAAACATCTCTTGGAAGATCAATAGCAAGGGCTCTGGGGCGAAAATTCATTCGCATATCCCTTGGAGGTGTCCGCGATGAGGCTGAGATCAGAGGTCACAGGCGCACTTACGTAGGGGCTCTCCCCGGCCGTATCATACAGGGTATAAGGGGTGCCGGGGCGAATAATCCGGTTTTTATGCTTGATGAGATAGATAAAGTCGGAAGCGATTTTCGAGGGGATCCATCCTCCGCGCTCCTTGAAGTTCTTGATCCGGAACAGAACTATTCATTTTCAGACCATTATCTCGATGTTCCGTTTGATCTGTCCAAAGTGATGTTCATTACTACAGCCAATGTTCTCCATACAATCCCGCCCGCCCTGAGAGACAGGATGGAAGTCCTGGATCTATTGGGATATATGGAGGATGAAAAGATAAAAATAGCAAACAAATATCTGATTCCACGCCAGAGAAAGGCTCACGGGCTTAAATCGAAGCAGATAGTTTTTACGAACGGAGCAGTTAGGCGGATAATTACCGGTTATACACGGGAAGCCGGATTGAGAAATCTCGAAAGAGAGATCGCAACCATATGCAGGGGCGTTGCTACCAAGGTTGCAGAAGGTCAAGTAAGGAATGCTGAAATCAAAGTTCAGAATATTTCAAAATACCTCGGCGCTGAACGTATATATCCGGAAGTCCTGATAAGAACTTCGACTCCCGGTGTTGTCACGGGTCTGGCATGGACCCAGGCCGGAGGCGAGATTCTGTTCGTGGAAGCAACTGCCATGAAGGGGAAAAAGGGGCTTACCCTCACAGGTCAACTCGGAGATGTAATGAAGGAATCCGCGACAGCCGCCTTAAGTTTCATCAGGACAAACAGCAGCCAGTTCAATATCCCCGAAGATTATTTTGAAACCCATGATATTCACATACATGTTCCGGCAGGAGCAATCCCTAAAGACGGACCTTCGGCAGGTGTGACAATGCTGACGGCATTATATTCCCTTCTGGTAAACAAACCGGTTTTACAGAATCTTGCCATGACAGGTGAGATAACTTTAAGGGGGCAGGTGCTTCCTGTGGGAGGAGTAAAAGAGAAGGTCCTTGCCGCCCATAGTATAGGAATTAAAACCATTATTTTGCCTAAATGGAATGAAAAGGATCTTGAGGATATTCCTAAAAAGGTTCAGAAGGATATAAAGTTTTACTTTGTTGAAAGCATGCTTGATGTGCTTAAGTATGCAATTGAAAAATGACGGCTTCGCAAAAAATCGTTCTCACACAAAGATCACGGAGGACACAAAGAAAAACCTGAATGTTTTCAATAGGCCTTTCTTCGTGCCTTCGTGTGAAAAATTGACTTATTACGTGTTAATCAAAAATAAATCTTATGAAATTTGAGAAAAAATCAACCGGTATAAAAGATTTCCATCTCTGGGTCCTGGTTCTTTTCTTATTGTGCAGTTGTTCGACCGCCAGGCCTCCTTCAAGTATTCCTCCTGCAGGCACACAAAGACAACCTGCAGTCACTCCGGGGTATCCAAAACCGTATCAGGTTTTTGGAAAATGGTATCAGCCCGTTCCTGACTCAAAAGGCTTTCGCGAGCGTGGAATTGCATCATGGTACGGGTCCGATTTTCACGGGAAAAAAACCTCCAACGGCGAGACATACAACATGCATGACATGACGGCTGCCCATAAAACTCTTCCTTTGGGCACACGCGTTAAAGTATTCAATCTGGAAAACAATAAGGAAACGGAGGTCAGGGTCAATGACAGAGGCCCGTTCGTGCAGGGGAGAATAATTGATCTTTCCTATGAAGCTGCAAGAAGAATCGGAGTCGTGGGACCTGGAACCGCTCCGGTCGAGATAATTGCCATAGGCCAGGAGATAACGCCGGGCACCGGCAGGGTCGTTCCTGTAGATTATTATTCAGGCAATTTCACATTCCAGGTCGGGGCCTTTATTGATAAAAACAACGCCGAAAGACTCAAGGCCAAACTCGACGAAAAATACCAGAATGCACATATCGTGATTTATGACGGCGGTGACAGAACTTATTACAGGGTCAGGGTCGGAAGTTGCCAGGATCTTAAAAAGACGGCCGAATATGAAGAAGCCCTGAAAAAAGACGGATACACCGACGTTTTTACGGTCGCGGAATAGACGGGCGACAGAGGGCTTAACATCCTGTTTTATTGATGAAATGCAGGTGCTGCTGACCGTGAGGTAATGGGAAATGAACATCGATGAATTGATCAAGCGCGAAGAAGGCAAGACTCTGGAATTCAAGCGGGATTTGTCGTCGCCGAAAAATTTTCTTAAAACATTGGTGGCGTTTGCTAATACTGCGGGTGGTCAAGTGATTATCGGCGTGGAAGATAAAACCCGTTTGCCGGTTGGTGTCGAGCACCCTCTGGATGAAGAGGAAAGGCTTTGCAGTTTGATTGCTGACTCGATCAGGCCCCGTCTTGTTCCAAATGTCGAAATGATCACCTTCGCCGGCAAAACCCTGCTCGTGGTCGAAGTTTTTCTAAGCGGGTCCAGGCCCCACTGGCTTGAGGCGGAAGGACCGGAAGGCGGTGTGTATGTGCGATTAGGATCCTCCAACCGTCAGGCCGACAGGGAGCTTATTGCCGAATTGCGCCGTTCCGTGGATGGAGTTGCGTTTGATGAACTTCCAATGCCTGAATTGTCTGCTGATGATCTGGAACTGGCGGCGGTTAAAACCCTGTTTCGAGATCAGAGAGAACTTGGCGAAAACGAGTTGCTCACGCTGAGACTGCTGACAAATGAGCAGGGGCGCCTCGTGCCGACAAAGGGAGCGGTTCTGCTCTTCGGCAAAGGGCGGAGGAGACATTTCCCCGATGCCTGGGTGCAGTGCGGACGTTTCATCGGCCGGGACAAAGCGGATATATTCGATCACATCGAATTGTATGATCATCTGCCGCAGGCTGTGGACAGCATCATGATGTTTCTCAAAAAGCATGCCATGCGCGGTGCGGATTTTGCCGAAGTCAGGCGTAAGGATGTCTGGAGCATTCCCCTTGGGATTCTGCGAGAAGCGGTCATCAATGCCCTGGTCCACGCCGACTACTCCCAGCGGGGTGCGCCCACCCGCATTGCCTTTTTTGATGATCGCATCGAAATCGAAAACCCCGGCATTTTACTGCCGGGCATGACCATCGAGGATATGCATCAGGGTGTTTCAAAAATCCGTAATCATGTCATCGCCCGTATTTTCCGTGAGTTAAAACTGATTGAGCAATGGGGCAGCGGGGTACGCCGCATGTTCAAGGAGGCCGATGAACAGGGATTGCCCGCGCCCGAAATCGTTGAGGTAGGGATGCGGATGAGGTTTATCATGCACTTGGCTGAACCGGTCACCATCCAGACAAACAAGAGACAAGTCACCTCTGAAGTTGTCGAAAAAACCACACCCCAAGTCACACCTCAAGTCACACCCCAAGTCACGCAACTGCTTAAAACACTGGCTGGTGAGATGGATCGTGGGAGTTTACAGGCGGAACTTGGCCTGAGTGCCCGAAAAAACTTCAGGATTCTTTATTTAACCCCTGCGCTAAGAGATGGCCTGATTGAAATGACCATTCCGGATAAACCCAACAGCCGCATGCAAAAATACAGGCTCACGTCGAAGGGAAAGCAAGTGGTGCTGGAGCTGCTCAC
>JAHJQU010000323.1 GCA_018819005.1 Pseudomonadota bacterium
GAACAATCAACTTATGAAGATCATCAAACCAGCTATAGGGGGGCCATACCTCAATATAGATAAAATCCTGTTTCGTTTGAGAGACTTCCTCAATAGGCCAGTTTGTAACGGCGTTGAATACAACTGCTCCATTAGATCGGTGTTGAAGGACTAATTCCTTAGTAAGGTCGATTGTCGCTGCCAATGGGCCTGCGAGATTAAACTTATTCCCTTGAGCATCATAACCCTGTTTTGGATCTCCATATTGATCCAAGTGAATGCCATCAAACTCAGTCTCCGACAGAACTCGACTGAACTCTTCAAGCAAGTGATCTACCCAGGGGGAATCGGGCCTTGGGTCCATATATACTAAAAAATTCTCGCCAAAGAAGTAAGGCTGGCCGTTTGCCTTATACAATGCCCATTCGGGGTGTTCTTGATAAAAGGGTATTGAGGTTGCATAGATGGCTGTATAAGGTAAGGCAGCCATATTTCGTTCATGAGCAGCGGTTATCAATTCCTCAATAGTTTTTCTCGATAATTGTCGGCCTAAGGGGTCCAAATAGGTATCCTGATCAGATAACAACTGATCGTGGCGATACATCCAATCATAGAATTGCAACCCATTTATGTGGTACCTGGTAAGGTTATCCATTGTTTGAGAGTAATCAGTCCGCCCTGGATAAAAGTCTGTTAGAAACCCATAACGTGGGCTCTCAGTCCAACTGTTAAGCACGTCGAATCCTGTCGTTAAACAGGCTATCATCACCCCACTCTCTGTTTCAATGCAAAGATCAATTCCATAACCTCGGGGAGCAATTGACGGTGGGGTGTATTGAAATTCAACCGTTTGATTTCCGCCGACTAGTTCTACCTGTTTATCAATACTATCCACCACTGAGTTTAGATGTTTAATTACGGCACTCATTTTAACAATGGTAGGTTGAACAACACTGCTTTTTAACTGTACAGTTATAACTAGCGGCTCTTCGGGGAAGTAAAATGCTTTATTAAAATAAAAATCTATGATCTCTAATGATTTGATCATGGCTGATGCTCCATTTGCGGTTTTATCAATTGGCGGAGTTTGTCTTGACGTGATCGAGGTGCCACACCCACTGGCTATCAGTTGTGAGAAGAGTGCTAACGCGCCCACGATATTTATCCGGAAGAGACTGTGGGAAACCCTCATCCTTTTACCGCTCCCGCGATTATACCGCCGCTAAAGTAACGCTGAAGACTTACAAAGATAACAATGACGGGGATCACAGCGATGAGAGATGCCGCAAAAACCATTCCCCACTCAGTCGCATGCTGTCCATGCAGTAGGGCAATTGATATTGGCAGCGTGCGCTTGGAAACATCGTCAATGAAGGTCAGCGCCAATATATATTCATCCCAAAATCCTAAAAATGAAAATATTGATACGGTTGCTAAAGCAGGCGTCGAGAGAGGTAAAACCATCCGGAAAAATATTGTAAAGTAATTTCCTCCATCGATCAACATTGCCTCTTCAAGTTCTCTCGGTAACGTCTCGAAGAATCCTCTTAGTAGGAAAGTGTTGAAAGGAATACTTCCCGCTACATAGAAGATTATCAACCCCCATAAACTATTCCGCAACCCAAGAGTCTTTGCCAATAGAAATTGAGGAATGATCCCAATCATGCCGGGTACCATGAGAACCAAAAGAATTGAAAAGAATATGATTTCTCTACCCGGGAATTCAAATCGCGAAAATGCATAAGCCATCATTGCTGAGAACAAAACAACGAAAAAGACCGAGGTCAAAGCAATGAAAAGACTGTTCGTGAAATATATTTGAAAATGACTCAACTGCCATACTCTTGGATAATTGCTTATCGTGGGATTCGTTGGGATTAAACCGGCGTCAAATCGAAGGCCATAAGCATATCTTTTAAATGATGTTGAAATCATGTAAAGGAGTGGCATAACCATTCCCACCGCACCAAGGACGATCATTAGATAGACCATAATCTTTTTTAGATACTTGTCAAAAGCAATAGAGATGCGGCTCATTAGCTAATCTCCCGCGGGTCTTCTGAAAAACCGGATTTGAATAAAGCTCAACGTGATAATAATTGCAGCCAAAATGAAAGCTATCGCAGCCCCATAGCCAAAATCCAGAAAATCAAATGCCTGATGATACATATAACTCAGCA
>JAHJQU010000324.1 GCA_018819005.1 Pseudomonadota bacterium
CGTGAATCGTGGATCGTGAACCGAAACAGCGAGCGCATTAAAAACAGATGCTATTCCATACGGTCGAAGATTCCCCGTAGCTTGCTGCGAGGAGCTTCAATCGATCAACGAACGACGATCAACGAAGTACGATATTCGATATTCGAATTTCGGACTTGGGGATTATATGAGCGGCATGAAAATTATTAATGCGGGATGGTTTATTGACGGAACAGGCGGTCCTGTCCGGAAAAATATCAGGCTTCACATTCAAAACAAACGAATTGTTTCAATAACCGATTCCGGTTCGGGAGATACCGCTGAATATGGAACAACCGATTTCGGCTCATCAACGATTCTGCCATGCCTTGTTGACAGCCATGTTCATCTTTGCATATCCGGAACGGATGACCCGGTTGCCCGTGAGAAACAGCTTGATGCAGACTTTGATAAAATAAAGGGCTTGATTTCGGATCATATAAAACGACAGTTATCGTATGGTGTATTAGCGGTCCGTGACGGTGGGGACAGATTTGCGTACGCTTTGCGTTACAGGAATGAGTCTCTTGATATTAATAAAATACCGATTTGCATAAGAGTTGCCGGAAGGGCATGGTACCGGGCCGGAAGGTACGGTGGTTTGATAGGAAGACCTTTACAGGAGAACCATTCCCTTGCGGAAGCGATAAATAACGATCCTGAGGAGAAGGACCATATAAAGATAGTAAATTCAGGTTTAAACAGCCTGAAGGAATTCGGGAAGGAGACTCTCCCGCAATTTGGCGCCGGAGATCTGTCGGATGTTGTAAAGATTGCCGCAAAATACGGACGCAGGGTAATGGTTCACGCAAACGGTAAAAAGCCGGTTGCCGTTGCACTGGAAGCCGGATGTGATTCCATAGAGCACGGTTTTTTCATGGGTGCTGAAAACTTAAAAATCATGGCAGAAAAGGAAATAGTGTGGGTTCCGACCGCCTGCACAATGAAAGCTTACTCGGAGCATATGAAGCCGGGGAGCAGGGAAGCCGAAGTTTCGCGCATGAATCTTGATCACCAGCTCGAACAGATTTCAAAAGCAAGAGAGCTTGGTGTTACGGTCGCCCTGGGGACGGATTCGGGAAGCATGGGCGTGCATCACGGAGCGGCTGTAATAGAGGAGCTTAAATTGCTGATTACGGCAGGATATTCATTGCCGGAAGCCATAAGATGCGCATCCTGTAATGGGGCAAGGCTGCTTGGAATAAAAGACGTTGGAGTTATTTCAAAGGATATGGCGGCGACATTTATTGTGGCAAAAGGAGATCCTTCAAAACTTCCGGATTCTCTCAGATCGCTGGATTTTATTTGCTTTAAGGGGAACTTTATCAATTGCAAAGATGAGATTTGAACCATATTAAGGTTTCTTTCATGAATTCCTGCTGATGCGCCGGATTGCTCATCAGATGATCCCCACCTTTCTGAATGAGAAGTTTTTTCGGTTCCGAAACATGTCTGTATATATCTAAGGCATTTGAGGCAGGTACTATTCTGTCTGAGTCGCCATGGATAACAAGTATGTGATCTATTAAAGCAAGCTTGTCGGAAATGTCGAAATGAAAATTCCTTTTATGAAACAGAAGCCCGGTTTTTTCTGATACGTCCGGTTTTTTGATTGCCCCGGTTATTGAGGAACTTCTGACTGGAGCAGCAAAGGTTACAATTGATGCAGGACGTATTGTTTCTGCGGCTAAAAGACATGCGGTCCCTCCGAAGCTGCTTCCAAACAGACCTGTACGATTTGAAGTGGTTTTTATTTTCATTACTGTTTTATAAGCAGAGATCAGATCCTCGCATCTTGATTCGAGGCTTGTAACTTCCGGAAAATTGCCTTCGCTATTGCCGCATCCGCGGTGATCAAATCTGAAAAATGCAATGCCGGCTATATTGCACTTTTCTGCAAGTGCTGTCTGCTTTGGAGAATCACCCGAACTTTCAAGACCGTGGGAGCCAATGACAAGGGGCGGATTCTCTGCGGATGGAAGATGGAGAACTCCTTTCAAGCGGAAACCGCCGGATAAAAAGGTGATCTGCCTGTTAATGAATCCGGCATCTGAAGCTTTGTCATTCATTCGTTGATTTTGCTCCGTATTAAAAGCTATAAGATTGACGGTTTCGTAAAAAGCAATTTTATGCCGTAAACGGCATCCTATGACAAACGAAGTCAAAACCGGATAAAATTAACATTATTAAGAAATATTAAATATTTATGTCCGATCCTTGAATTTGACTTCGCTGGAAGTCATTATCACACAAAGCTCACTGAGTACGCAAAGAAAAGCCAGAATGTTTTCAACAGGCCTTTCTTCGTGCCTTTGTGCCTTCGTGTGAAAAATTAACTTTTTACCCGGCTGTAAGTAATGACGGCTTCGTACAAGGCATTATTAAAACAAATATCACATTATTGACAAAGGGTAAATATGTCATGGGATTAAAAAAAGGCGGGTTGATCGAACTTGAAATAACAGGCATGGCCTTTGGCGGAAAAGGTATAGCTAAAGTTGACGGACTTGCCGTTTTCGTTGAACATGCTGTTCCTTTAGACCGGGTAAATGCGCGTATATTGAAAAAAAAGAAGAGTTTTGCGGAAGCGACAGTGGTGGAAATCCTTGAGCCATCCCCTTACAGAATAAATCCGCCTTGCGAATACAGCGGGTTTTGCGGGGGGTGCAAGTGGCAGTTTCTGCAGTATGACCGTCAGCTTCATTACAAGAGGCAGCATGTTGAGGAATCCCTGGAACACATCGGTCTTATAAAAGATGTTCCGGTGCACGCGGCTGTTCCGTCGGAAAAGATATTCGGATACAGGAACAAGATGGAGTTTTCGTGTTCGGACAGAAAATGGCTGCTTCCTTCCGATTTTGCCATGGGAGAAAAAAGCACGGGTTTTGCCTTGGGGCTTCATGTTCCCGGAACATTTGATAAAGTGCTTGATATCAGGGCGTGTCTTCTCCAGCCGGAAGAAGGCAACATGATTCTTGAGGATGCAAAGGCTTTCATGAAAAATTCGGGAGTTCCCCCCTACGGGATTAAATCCCATGAAGGATTCTGGCGTTTTCTGATGCTCAGGAATTCTGTCGCAAACGGAAACTGGATGGTAAACATTATTACTTCCGCCGAAAACCGGAAGATCGTCGCACCCCTTGCCGCTTTGCTGACGGAAAAATATCCCGGTGTGGTTTCAGTTATAAACAACATAACTTCAAGCAAGGCATCTGTCGCAACCGGAGAATATGAAACGGTTCTTGCCGGTTCTCCTTGTATAAAGGATAGGCTCGGAGGTTTTGAGTTTGAAATATCGGCAAACTCTTTTTTTCAGACCAACACGCCTTCCGCCGAAATTCTTTATGAAAAGGTGAAG
>JAHJQU010000325.1 GCA_018819005.1 Pseudomonadota bacterium
CCGGTGAGGCATTTCTTCAACTTCAAGACCCTCTCCGGCCAATAGATTTCTCACGGCTTGGTGAACGGAGTATTCGAAACGCACGGCACAAGGGTCATGTATGGTAACCACTGCGGTTTTATTTCGGGTATTCGACCGTCTCTTTTCGGACAGAACCTCGTAGACTGTTTTTACCCTGAGAGGAGTTCCATAATTCTTAAATATTTTATGGCAATTGGGGCAGGCTACAAGGACGGTCTGAACTTCTTTTTCCAATAGATATAATCTCATTTCCTGGAACATGGCTTCAAAATATTCCTGCCTGCCTAAATCATGGGACGGCTTGGTGCAGCAATCCAGGACAATTCCCAGATTAGGGACCTGTTCCTTCAGATGTTCATAGAGCTGAAGAACCCGTTGCGGTCGGGTACCCGGCAGGGTGCATCCCGGAAAAAAAACAGTGTCACATCCCTTGGGGAGTCCATACCAGCTATAGCGCTTTGAGGTGCCACGTCTTTCGTAGGCCAAAAGCGGGGCGTGCTCCTGAAAATCGCCCCATCCACCTTCAACGGCCTCCCGCCGCCATTCCAGAAACATCTCCTGGGGCTTAAGATCCTCCGGGCAGACGGCGGCGCACAACCCGCAGAGGCTGCATTCAAAAGGCAGGGACTGCTGCCGGAGGTCCTTGGGGTCGTAAGTCTCGGCCATATATCTGGGTGTGCCGTACCGGGCCAGGAAGGCGCACTCTTTCAGGCAGAGGGTACAGTCATTACATTTTTCTGAAATACCATTTTTCAAATGAGTGCCGAAGATGTTTCTGTTTTTTCTCATAGATCCGATCAATAGACAGGCGAACGTAATCCGTCTCCAGGTCCAACCGGAAACTCCACCGGGAAAAAAAGCGGGGACTAATTCCACGCCCGGCTCACAGGGTTGCCATCAGCATCTATTTTTTTACCGGGAGAACATGGATTGCTTTAATTATCAACTGAACCTCGTCCCCCGTCTTCAGGTTAAGATCATCCACGGATTCGGTAGTCAACACCGAAGCCATTTCTACCGGGGCAGTCACTTCGAATTTCACAAGAGACATCACATCTCCCTTTTTGACCGATTTCACTCTGCCTTTGATCTGGTTCCTTGCTCCGTATCTCATAAAATCCTCCTTGTTAAAGGTTTATCAAATCCAAATTATTTAACCTTTACCATTTCAATAAAGGCTTCAACCCTGGTTTTAAGCTGTTCCACATCCTCCATGCTATAGTCGGTCTCAATGGATAACATGGGAATAGTTGCCTTTTGCATGGCTTTATCAACTTTATAAGCCTCAATGCCGTAGGGCTGGCAAAAGGATAAGGCATAATGAATGACCCCGTTGACCTTCAGTTCATTGGCAAGGCTCACAATATTATTCAGGCGTTCGGTGTTGGGAGTAAAACAGGCACAATCGATTTTCATATACCGATCCACTATGGCTTCCAGCATTTCTTCAAGGGAAGTCCCCGATTCATCCGTCAGGTCTCTTGTGTTGCGCGTTCCAATGCAGGATTCTTCACCAACGATAACCGCTCCGGAAGACTCGATCACATAAGGCAGCTTCCAATTGGGAACGGCCATGGGACATCCGGAAAGCATGAAGCGAGGCGTTTCTTCATGGGCAATTCCTTTACCGGTTTTTACGCGTTCCTCCAATTGATCACAAAGTTCATCGATCTTTGAAGTAAAACGGATGGGGTCATCATAGAAACTCACCTGGTTGATCAGCAGAACGTCGCGCCCGGATATAGGAGCAGGAATGGCAGCCCTCAGGCGATTCAGCCTTTGCAGAGCCTTCCGGCGATTATTTACAATCCGGATGGCTTCACTCAGTTTAGGCGCAGTGATCTCATTTCCGGTAACCTCTTCGACTTTTTTCTTGAAACGAAGGACCTCCGTTTTCCATAAATCGCGGTCGCAGGCATTTTTCATCTGCGGAATTTCCATGACATATACCGGCGAGTATTCGTTAAAGATTTCATAGGCTTTTTTCTTGCCGTCGCAGGTCGTTTCTCCGACAACCAGATCGCAGGACTCGATATAGGGGCAAAGGCGCGACAACTTGAAGCCCACAAAAGACTTGATCAGGGCACAGGTATTCCGGGGCAGAATTTTCTCGGCAGACTCTTTTCCTGCCTCTGCTCCGGCGCAGAGACCTACCTGTATAGCATTTGCTGCAAGGACGATTTCCTCGGGAACAAACACACAAAATGTCCCGATGACCTTCTTACCAGCGGCCTTGGCCTCCTGAATTTCCTTGATCCGGAGTCCGTGGACCTCCGAAAGAACAAAATCCAGATATTCCATGCCCTTCAGGCGCCCTGACTGGCTCAGATAGATATCCCCGTAAAATTTACCCAGAACCGCCAGTAAACCGGAATGCGCATCGAGGTCTATATTTAACTTTTCCCACATTGCATCGTGAGGTGTTGACATGGTGTGTCCTCCGAACCGTAAATAAACTCATAACGGTTTAAATAAATGGTTTTGATTTATCGCGGCATAGATTAGAAAGAGAATAATCTCCACAAGATAAAGCCCTGTGCCATAAGCTGACAGGCATTTTAAGCTGTAAAATCTATTTGGCTTTTTCTACAGGATAATCGGCCTCACCCCAGGCTTTTATGCCGCCCGGGTAGCGGTATACATTCTTGTACCCCATTTTAACGGCCCACATTGCTCCATTATGGCTGCGTGTGCATTTTGTAAAACCGCAATAAATAACTATTAAACGGTCTTTATCCGGACCCAGCAGCTTTTCGAACTCGGCTTTCTTGTTTTCGTCCAACTGGGTCAGCTCAGGAATGGGAAATTCCATTTGAACGGCTCCTGGGACATGCTGTTTTTTATAGCTGTCCTCATAAGGCATGGTGTCGACTATCAGCATCTCCTTCTTCTGGTCTATCCAGCTCTTAAGCTCATCAGTGGGAACCACTTTATAGCCGCCCCGTTCAACTTCTTTTAAAAATTTAACTGCGATCTTTTCCGTGTCTAATTCTTTGCTGCCCCATTCCGCCACGGAAGAACCGGCCAAACCAAGTACAAATAAACCCGCAAGCAGTAAAATCCCAAAAACCTTCATCTTTGTCATTCTGTTAAATCCTCCTTAGATAATTTGTTTGATTTTTGCCCATAATGGAAAAACATTTTTCCGATCCGACTTAATCCACTTCAAATAAAACAAGAAAACAGCAGCCCCGGTCATTATAAGGTCTCTGTAAAAAGCATCCCAAAGACCGGCCTGCCCCTTTAGTTCCTCTCCTGAAAAGCACCCGCAATCTACATTCAGATCCTTCAAAATTCCGTACCGGAGAATTGCTATAAAGAATATCAGCAGGGTAAAGACCAGACTTAAACTCCCCCTTATAGAGAGGATAAGTCCTATCCCGGCAAGTAATTCAAGCAGGGGCAGCCCTATGGCCGCCACAGGAAGAAAGAGTTCGGGCAGCAGGTCATACTGTGAAATGATCCTGGCAAAGTCTTTGGGATCCATCAGCTTGATTATTCCGGCATAGACAAAGACCATCCCCAGTCCTATCCGGATAAGAGAAGGAAGCCAGGAAGTCATGAATCGAAAGAATATTGAAACCTTGCAGCGTAAACAAGACGTGTTTTTATTATCATCAACCATCATGGGGTAGCTTGATATATTATAATTATCTATTGGTCAAATAGATAATATTGATAGATTCGGTTTGCCTGATAGAGAAAATAAATGGGTCGTCCTTAATAAGAAGCGGAAGCACCAAACAAATATTAAAGAACATCTTTTGTATGCTTGAATTTTTAGAAAATTTATGTTTTATTTAAAAATATGTGTGGTCATGTTGTCTAAACCTGAAGAAAGAATCATATAGAAATGCAATTGAACCGAAACAGCGATCACATTCCCGTCCGAAGGTCCGACGCGGCGGATTTGCGGAGGGGAACTTCAATTCTGAAGGAAGCCCCAGCAAATGATCATACGCCCTTAAGTTCAGCGCCTTGCACATACACTCTAAAGGAATCGTACACCAACATCGGCACTACGCATTTGCAAGAGATTCCATTCTGAATCGGGGCTGCCTTGAAAGGAAATAATAATATGAAGAAAATCATGGTTGTGGATAACGATGTCATGCTGCTGGAATTCATGTCCGATCTTCTTGAAAAAGAAGGGTATCATGTCTTAACAGCAAAAGATGGTCTTACCGCTTTAGAGAAATTGAAAGCCTATATTCCGGATATTATGTTCATTGATCTTGTCATGCCCAATATCGATGGAGAAAAACTATGCCGGACAATCAGAAGAATCCCGGAATTAAACGGCATTTACATAGTTATTGTTTCGGCAATAGCTGCGGAACAAGAGATAGATGTCACCGAAATTGGCGCGAATGCCTGTATTGCCAAAGGGTCTTTTGATAAAATGTCGCAGCACGTTCTTTATGTTATAAACAGGTTGGATAATAAAGTCCGGGAAGACATAACAGATGACATAACAGGAACTATAATAGGCCTTGAAGATGTCCGTTCACGCGATATAACAAAAGAGTTGCTCTCTTGCAAAAGACATTCTGACACCATATTGAATAATGTTTCCGAAGGTATTTTAGAACTTAACCTTAATAATAAGGTTATTTACGCCAACCCTTTCACTCACTTCCTGACCGGCATGAGAGAGGAGGAGCTGCTCGGTTCATACTTTACTGATCTGTTTGACGATCCTCATAAGATGCGGATAAAAGAGCTTATTGATTTGATTGATTCAGGGCCGCAGGAAATTGCCGGTGATTTGCCGTTAAAGTTAAGCGGCAAAATGGTTTCTCTGAATATTTTGCCGGTTTATGATGGAGAACACAAATCTATAATTGTAATCCTGAATGACAACACTAAACGAAAGCAGGCGGAATACGCGCTGAAAAAAGAAAAAAAGTTCAGCGAAACTCTCGTTCAATCTTCTCCTACCTTTTTTGTTGCCATGAATTCTGAGGGCAAGGTCTTGATGATGAATAAAGCAATGCTCGAAGCAATAGATTACAGTTTAGATGAGGTTGTTGGTAAAGACTATCTTACCACCTTCATTCCTGAATCGGAAAGGGATAATCTCTCAAAAATCTTTGATAATCTTGTTCTTAACAGGGAGCCAACCATTAATGATGGTCCCGTAAAAAGTCGATAAACGGTTTTGCCAAAAAATATGGTACAGTGATAAAACTTTACCCACAATAAAGATATTAGGTAAAAAAGCAATAATCGCTCTTTGATATATGCAAAATATTGATGATGGCGGC
>JAHJQU010000046.1 GCA_018819005.1 Pseudomonadota bacterium
GCAATAACGAATGAACAACTTGTCTCTGCCATACGAAAGGGAACCGTGAATCTGAAGCTCGTTCCTGTACTATGCGGTTCCGCCCTCAGGAACAAAGGCATTCAGCCCCTGCTGGATGGTATTGCAAGCTTTCTTCCAAGCCCTCTTGATGTTCCTCCTGTTAAAGGCGTACATCCTGAAACAGGAGAACAACTTGAATTCGAGACAAAAGATAACGGCCCGCTTGCAGCGCTGATATTCAAGGTTGCAATGATGGAAGGGCGTAAGCTTTCCTTTGTCAGGGTTTACAGCGGAACCCTGAAATCAGGAGTAGACGTATATAATCCTTCGCGGAAATTAAAGGAAAAACTTTCCAGGATTTTAAGGGTGCATGCCAACAAGAGGGACCGTATCGAAGAGGCCGGAGCAGGAAGCATCGTCGGTGTGGTTGGATTGAAAACTTCTTCAACAGGTGAAACTCTTTGTTCGGCTGAAAACCCGGTTTTGCTGGAAAAAATAGAGTTTTATGAGCCTGTTATCTCCATTGCAATTGAGCCTAAAACACACAGTGACCAGGAAAAGCTTGAAGAAGTTTTATCAAAGTTCATTGATGAAGATCCGACATTAAGAGTCAGGAAGGATGAAGATACGGGACAGACTATTTTATCCGGAATGGGAGAGCTCCATCTCGAAATAATAATCAGCCGTATGACGCGGGAATTCAATACCATGGTAAATGTTGGAAGACCGCAGGTAGTTTACAGGGAAACCATAGCATGTGATTCAACCGGATCCGCCGTTTTTGACAGGGATATTGCCGGACAGCGCCACTTTGGAGATGTGAGCCTGAGATTAAAGCCGCTGAAGAGAGGAAGCGGCAACAGATTCAGGTCTGACTTGAAAGATAATATTATACCTCCTGCTTTTGTACCTTTTATTGAAAAAGGAATAAACGAGGCTTTTGATAGCGGAACTGTTATGGGATACCCGGTTGTTGATGTTGAAGCAGTTTTAACGGGGGGATCTTACCGGGAATCGATCGGAACGGAGCTTGCTTATACGGTCAGTGCCGCTATGGCCTGCAAGGAAGCTTTCAGAAAGGGCGAACCCTTTCTGCTTGAGCCGATAATGGACGCCGAAGTATTTATCCCTGATTCTTTTATGGGCGATGTTATCGGGGATTTAAGTTCCCGCGGCGGTAAAATCGAATCAATAAATTCAAAGTCAGGCGTCCAGATTATAAAAGCCATAGTGCCTCTTTCGCGAATGTTTGGTTATTCGACTTCGCTGAGATCGGCAACCCAGGGCCGGGGGACTTTTACCATGCAATTCTCCCACTTCGATAAGAACTAAAAAAGTCTCTGGTTTCTGGTTCATGGTTTCTGGTCGGCAGTTTGTATAGCCGGCTGAAGACTTTCAGAAACTTCAGCCTTCAGTCTGCTTCCCTTAATTTCTTACAAATTGCGGGCGGCGGGGCAGGGATGTTGTTTCAGGCTCTTTTTCTTTCTCTGTCTTTTCCATCTTTTTTATATCTTTCAGCATTTCTTCTATTTTAATCTTTCTGTCTTGATCGTCTGTCTCCTGCAATGCCTTTCCAAGATGGAAGCGGGCGTTTTTAATATCTTCTTTGATTATGTAATATGAGCCGAGATAATAGTGCGCGTCTGCAAAATGGCCGGCTTTCCCGCTTGTTTCACCAAGGAAATATAATGCCTGGATATAGTAGGAGTGTCTTTCGGTAATAGTTTTAAATATTTGTACCGCCTCGGTTAATTTCCCTGTTTCAGCCTTGATACGTCCTGAAAAAAACAAGGCTTCCGGATCATCCGGAGCAAGACTGATTGCGCCTTCAAGTGTCTTTTCCGCTTCCTTATAACGGCCATCCTGAAAATATGTTTTGCCAAGTTCCCTTAATATATCAGGATCAAAGGCTTTTTTCTCCAGAGCTTTTTTGAAATGGTTTACAGCATTTACCCTGTTCCCTGTTTTTGAAAGGATCAGTCCATATCTGTAATGTGCTATTGGATCATCGGGGTAATTTGTCACATCCTGTCCGAACAGCCTTAATATATTCTCATCGTTGCCGTACATTACAATAAGTCTTGTATGAGCCTTATTGAAATTATCCTTAGAATGGGAGAATTTGTTTTCAGAACGTTCCAGATTCTTTTCAACCCAGGATCCCAGATAGCCTATACGTTCTTCCACGGCAGGATGTGTTGTAAGGTAGGCAGGAATCTCAGCCGAACCGAACCAGCGTTTGTCGCGTATTTTTTTCAGGACGGTAATGATTCCTTCTCCGGTGTACCCGGCTTTTTTAAGATAATCGAGACCTATCTGGTCGGCCTGCATTTCATCTTCACGGCTGTAGGCAAGTGAGAGTGACTGGCCGGCAGCCACAGAACCTATTGTTAAAGCGTGCGAAGCTGCATCAGCCCCTCCTTTTGCTCCAAGGAGTATGCCTGCCGCCATTCCGGCAAGAGTGGCTATTTGAATTTTTTTTGATCTTTCAAACCTGTCTGAAAGATGACGGCATACTACATGGGAAATTTCATGTGCTATTATGCCTGCAAGTTCTTCTTCATCTTCCATTGCTTTAAAAAGACCGCTGTGAATAAAGATATGGCCCCCGGGACCTGCAAATGCATTGTAATTTTCATCTTTAACTATATGAAACCGGTAGGCAAAAGGCTGGGGGGGAGCAGCGGCCAGTATTTTGGCGCCGATATCCCCAACATATTTCACGAGAATCGGATCATCAATAAGTTCATAATGTTTTAAAACTGCCTTCATAAATTCACGGGAAAGCTCTTCTTCCTCTTTTACGGACAAGCAAAAAGCTTCTCCTGGAAATAAAAGACTTAAATATGAGGCTGTTATGATGTAAATTAAAATATGTTTAATTATGGTTTTCATCTGTTCCATTTTTTATTTAGATAATATGAAACGGGTTGGCCTCAGATGCATAAACCACGAGCATGTGGTAAGAATGCATCTAAGGCAAAATAAAACAAATTGAACATTGAAAAGGAGGCCAACCTGTGAAAAAGAATATAGCATACATTGTAATCGATTACCATAGTGAAACATTATCTCCGGCTGTTATTGTTGATGGGAAAAAAGATTTTTTTGATTCTATTACGATGAAAAACAACGACAAAATCATCTTAAAATATTTAAAAAAGTTATCAAAGGAATTTGAGCTGAAAGCCTGTTATGAAGCTTCCTGTAATGGGTACACGTTTCAGAGAAAGATGAAAAACTGGGGTTTTCATTGTGATGTTATTGCCCCCTCCTTAATACCGAAAAAGCCAGGTGATAAAAGAAAAAATGATTAACGGTTTAAATTGCCTGATGAGCAGGCTACGCAGTTTACTTTGCTGTTTGACACGGGGAATGTTTTTCAAATATACATACCACTATTGGATTAATATTGTTACTGCATCTATCTAAAGACTAAAGAGAATAAATATACATGAAAAAACATATAGCCCAATGCCCTTCATGCGGTAAAGGACTTGCTTTCAGGAGGACCTGACGGAGTATAAAGCTACGCTGCAGGGATTGCGGCGCTTACTTTCAACTTGAAAACTTTGTCGATTCGATGAGCGATATCTTTGATGACGAGCTTGCAGAGATACGCTGTGACAGGTTGTGAACAATGGTTATATTAAGCAACCTATTCCCTGTTTTTGCCATGATAGGTATGGGCAAGCTCCTTAAACATTTCAACCTTACAAGTGATACTTTCCTTAAAACTTCAGACCGCCTTGTTTATTTCTTTTTTTTCCCGGCGCTTCTTTTCTGGAAAATCGGCGGGGCGCAGAGATCCGCTTCCATAGACTGGAATTTCTGCATTGCGACCATCTGTTCGGTTCTGTCCGGTTATATTTTCAGTCTTATTTTCATTTTTCTTTTCAAGGTTCCCGCTTTCAAGGCCGGGACTTTTTCACAAAGCTGTTACAGGTTCAGCTCATACATAGGAATAGCAATCATCTTGAGCGCTTCAGGAGAGGAGGGGGTAAGACATTATGGTATCCTTATCGGTTTTGTTATTCCGGTTATAAATGTTCTTGCAGTGTCAACACTCATATGGTTTTCCGGCGAAAGTTATGATTTCAGAGACAGGTGCCGCATTACAATCGGAGCAATAATTTCGAATCCCCTCATTGCCGCATGCGTTGCAGGTGTGCTCTATTCAAGATTTTTTCACAATTTTCCTCCTTTCCTGGACAACTCCTTGCGGATGGTATCTTCGGCCGCCATTCCTCTTTCGCTTCTTTCTATTGGCGGTTCACTTACATTTAAGGCCGTAAAGGATGATTTTAAATTATCCCTTGCTGCAGCAGCCATAAAACTGATAATTTTCCCATCAACGGGTTATCTTTTTTACAGGGTATTTTCGGTAACCGGAGTTCCGTTTGGTGTCGGCATGATATTTTTCGCTCTTCCGACATCAACGGCAATATACATTCTTTCATCCCAGCTCGGAAGTGATACTAAACTTGCATCGGCAGCGATAATGATTTCGACCATTTTGTCCTTTTTCTCTCTTTCGGCTGCATTGATATTGGGGGTTCGCTGACAGGGGATGCTTAATAATTTCAGACTCACGATAGAATATGACGGCACCGCATACAATGGCTGGCAAAGGCAGAAAACCGGCCGTACCATACAAGGCGAGATTGAAAATGCCGTCTGTGTTATGACACGGCAGAAGGTGACTCTAACAGGCGCGGGACGAACAGATGCAGGGGTTCATGCGCTCGGTCAGGTTGCAAACTTTGTTTGTGACACAACACTCGAACCGGGTGTCTTCATAAAGGGTTTAAACAGCCTGCTTCCCGGCGATATTATCATCAGGGATTGCGTTTCCGAAAAACAGGAATTTCATTCACGGTATGATGCTAAAAGCAAGATATACAATTACAGGATACTGAACCGTGAGATTCCGTCAGCAATAGAAAGATATTACACCTGGTTCATCAGGAAAAAAATTGACGTTGATGCAATGCAGAAAGCAGCTTTCCATCTTATTGGAACCCATGATTTTAAGGCCTTTGAAGGAACCGGGAGTCCGAGGAAAAGCACAATAAGGAGTGTTTCAAGGGCGGGGGTGTTATTAAAGAAAGATGATCTGATAATTTTTGAGATCGAAGCCGACGGATTTTTAAGATTCATGGTTAGAAATATAGTCGGCACACTTGTCTGTGTCGGCCTTGGCAAAATAAAAGATAGTGATTTCAAAGGTATTCTGGAATCGAGAGACCGGGGGAATGCCGGGATTACAGCTCCGCCTCAGGGGCTTTTTCTCGTTGAAGTAAAATATTGATTTGGACGGCTTCGTAAAAAGCAATTTTATGCCGCGAATTGCATCCTATAGGCAACGAAGTTAAAACTGGATATAATTAACATTATTAAAGAATATTAAATAATTATGTCTGGTCTATAAACTTGACTTCGTTGGAAGTCGAAATCCCGTCACTCCCGTGAAAACGGGAGTCCAGAACAGATTGAGTTTACTGGGTTCCCGCTTCCGCGGGAATGACGAAAAAGGGCAAATTATTACTTTTTACGAATCCATCAATCATATTTATTGCCGGAATAGAGCCTGTGGATTTTCCCGGGAAATATTTTGTTGAAAAATGTTTCGAGCATTAATGAGCAGGCCGCGAGCTTATGAATTTCGACCCCTGTTTTGATATCCATGGATTCCATCATATTCACAGTATCTTCGGTTGAAATGTTTCCGGACGCCCCAGGAACGAAGGGACAACCTCCCATGCCTGCAAGGGCAGTATCAAAATGATTAATGCCGCATTCCAGGGCGGCAAAAACATTAGCGAGTCCGAGGCCGCGGGTATCATGCAGATGAATGACAGCAGGCAGGTTGCATATGACAGGAATCAGATGTTCAATAACATTCTTTACTGAAACAGGGTTTGCCATGCCCGCCGTGTCCGATACAGCTATCATGTCTGCGCCTGAATCTGTAAATATTTTGGCTGTTTGCGTTACACGCTCAACGGATATATTTCCTTCATAAGCACATCCGAAAGCGCACTGAATTCCTGCACGGATATTCATTCCGCGGGATTTTCCAAACCCGATCATTTTTATGGCTCCGGCAAATGCTGTTTCAAATGACATCCCTGAATTTTTTCTGCTGTGTGTATCGCTTGCCGAAATGGATATTTCAACGTGTTTAATTCCGGCATTTTCTGCCCGTTGAAGCCCTTTTTCATTCAGGACGAGGCAACTGAAAACCGCATCCTTGTTTTTCGGGAGAAGATTTATCAGCTCTTCAGCATCTCCCATCTGGGGCACGATTGCGGGATTAACGAAAGATGTTACCTGGACATTTCTTATGCCTGCGTCAAGAAGTCCTTTAATTATCTTAAGCTTTAATTCTGTCGGGATAATTTTTTTTTCAAACTGGAAGCCGTCCCGTGGCCCAACTTCAATAAGCGTTGCTTTTTCAGGGAGGTTCATATTGATTCCTTGCTTTTCATAAAAATATGTGAAATTTTCC
>JAHJQU010000326.1 GCA_018819005.1 Pseudomonadota bacterium
ATCGCCTCAGTATACTCTCTTTTGGACCGTGGACTCATTTTCAAACCTCCTTTTGGAGTCGGTGTTTGGTAACACCGAATTATGAGTCAACGATACTTTTTTAATCACTCTTTGGGTAACATTTTATTAGAGGCAATTCGCTCCCCACATATGCTGAAGCTACAAGCGGCATCTCATCACCTATCTCCGTGGATACATTTTCGATCACCGCTAAAGCGCCGGCCATCCGGGGATCGGTTTTCCTGATATCGAATGATTCGACGAGTTTTTTCACTCGTGGCCAGTCTGCTTTGGTCATAACCGGCTTGTTGTCTGTAGGTCCGGCAGCTATTCCGAATTTTTCAGGGATCGTTATTTCTCCGCCCAGCGGCGGGACACCAAAAGCGTGGTCGATGTAGGTTGGTATTGCTATATCGTACCCGTTGTAAGTGATATTTGCCAGCACCGCCTCGGTAACTTTCTCAACGTCATACCAATCCTTGCCCGTTACCTCAGGAAGTAAAAGCCCGTGGCTGAAAATCATCTGGGACATAACTCTAGGCCATACCGGCATGTAATCGGGTTGTCTTCTTTCTCTTACAGCCTGAAACCGTTCCTTCTTGTTCATCATCTTTCCCCTTCGTTTACATATACATTACAGAGTTATAATCCTCGATGTGTTTCACAAATAATAGAACACTTCTTCGCCTGGTAGCATGTCATTTGTTCAATTGCTGAATAAATTCTCTGGCCCTGTCTCCACGCAGGTATTCGGCCAACCCTATCAAACCGTCAACCAGATATTTTGAATGAAACCCTTTGGTTCTCAGATAGGCCATTGCCAAAATACCACGATCCTTATGCGGACAAGCCGCAACGATGATTTTATCTTTAGCCAGTTCTCCTATCCGGGCAGGCAGTTCGTTCAACGGAATGTTGATTGCAAAGCCCATACGCCATGCCTCGAACTCCTCCTTGAAACGGATGTCGATCAGTTGGATTTTACCCTCTTTGAGACCTTTGACCAGCGCTGCGCTTTCAATCTTCATATCAATGCGGGCCTCATAGTCAAAACTGGATAGATATTTTTCAAAGCTCAGTTCCTGCGCATATGCGTTTTCACAATAAGCACAAATCAGTATAAGTATCATGATTGCAAATTTCTTTATCATCATTTCCCTCCTGTTTCTCCTTCTCCACATTCATTACCACCAACAGATGACCCGATCGCTGGAAAAAATTTCATTTATCAACCGATTGTAATCGATATCTTCCTGATAAAGCTTAAACTGTTCGTTTCCTTCGTCATTGGATGTCGCCTGGATGAACTTAAGTGTCATCGGGGTCGGTTCTGACCTTAAAATATGCAGGTTTTTCATCTATCTCCTCGTCTAGTAGGGGATGATCTGGTCGTATTCATTCAGCCTCATCGCAATTTCTTCCAGGGTTTGAGCTCTGAATCCATATTTTTCAACATTTACCGGCACATTGCTGTACCGGAATCCCTCCATTTCATCGATAAATTCCATGTTGTCTTTGTATTCCTCGGTCAATTCAATCTCATGATCGAGAACAAACATGCTGACCGTATGAAATTCCAACAAAAGGCCCAAACTGGTTCTAAGTCCTTCGTACTGGCGCTCCTTGTCTTTTATCAAGACAGCCACCTTCTTACTCATCGCTTCCTCCTATAAAATTATATAACGGTCGCATTCCTCGACCATTTCAGCGTTCCGTGCCTGAGTCGCGAAGTCCTTATCTCCCAACCCCGGTATTTCGATCCCTTTATAGCCATATGAAATGTAGCTCACCTCACAGATAGCAACTTTTGCAAATTCCAAAAGCGTGGTGAATTCAGAAAGTTGGCTTTGATGAACTCCTTCCCCTGTAAAAAAGATCTCCACCTTTCTTCCACCATTCTTTGCAGCTTCGGCGATTCCGATTACATGCCTGAAACTATTTTTTGTGGAAACACATATCCCTATCGTTTGTGCCATCTATTCCGTCTCCTTTTTCGGGCCTTCCCCTTTTCGTAAATAAAAGCGATAAAAGCCTTCATCATCAAGGAAACCGAGCCACTCATGACCGGACTTATTTGCCAGTTTGGGCATATCTTTCTTAGTGCCTGGATCGGTTCCAAGGACTTCGAGAATCTGGCCAGGTGCCATGCTTTTCATGGCCTTTGCGGTTTTAAGGGTGGGCATTGGGCAACTGAGGCCTCTCACATCCAGGGTCTCATCCGGGGTAATGCTTTTAAGATCCATTCTTCATGTCTCCCTTCATGGCTCTTTCAGAGGGCTGCGAAAACGGGATCATATCAACGAAAGTGGTTGAAAAATCCGGGTCCGCCGCAAGCTCAAGAGCCTCTATCTTAAGGTATAAGGATTCAATTTCCTGCCGTCGGTTTCTGTTCAGCAGGGCCCGGACTGCACCCAGTCCCGCAGTGTTGGGAATGACTTCCAGGCGCCCGAAGGTGGTTTCCCGGGGCAGAATGCCGGCGATTGAAGCGCTTTCGGGGTTGAACGTGGTTCCGAACGCCCCTGTGAGTACTACCCGCTCAATCTTTGTGAAACCGGATCTGCGTTTGAGCAGTTCGATTCCTGAAGCAAGGGCGGCCTTGGCCAGCTGAACCTGGCGGATGTCCTTGGCGGTAATAGAAATATCCCGGTGAGTGCCCGATTTGCCGGCCGGTACGACCACAATGCTGCGCGTCCCGCCGGGCAGGTCGGATTTCAGCGCGCCGCTCGGGAGTATAATCCCGGTCTGCAGCATGGCAGCCACAATATCAATAAGGCCGGATCCACAGATGCCCCGGGCCAGGTTCCCCTCGTTTTCTCCAAAGACACGGCAGGTGAAGCAAAGGGATGACGGATCGATGCTGGCGGCATGGATGGCACCGATCGATGCCCGCATCCCACAGGAGATATGCGCCCCCTCTAAAGCCGGGCCGGTGGCACAGCTGGTGGCCCACAGCCCGCTGCGATTCCCGAGAACCAGTTCACCGTTGGTGCCGATATCCATGATAAGCGTAATCTCATCCCGCTCATAGGTGCGGTCCGACAGAACGCCACCTAAGATGTCCCCGCCTATAAAGCCTGAGACCACCGGGAACAGGTATACATTGGTTCCCGGGTTGAGGTCGCAGCCAACATCTGCGGCCCGCATATTTACCGCGGATCGGCGAAAAGGAGTGAATGGAGCCGCGCCCAGGTTGTGGGGGTGAAAGCCGGCGAAGATCTGCTGCATGGTCGGATTCCCGACCACGGTCATCTCATCCACATCTTTTCTGTCGATTCGAGCCTTTTCGAGACATACACCGAGCAAAGAATTCACACCCCGGACGACCAGAGCATTGAGCTGAGTCAAACCTTCAGGTTCGCGGGACGCATATGCGATCCGGCTCATCACGTCTTCGCCGAAGCGCTGCTGAGGATTTAACATCCCGGCGGTTGCCAGAATTTCTCCTGTATGAAAATCGCAAAGGTAGACTGCGATGCTCGTGGTGCCGATGTCGACCGCAAGACCAGTTGATCTGGGGCGCACCCCATCGAGCAGTGCCGTGACGCCGAAGAGATCGTGACTGACCAGGGTCTTTTGTCCTTTTCCGGCAACTGGCTCGCTCAACCTGCGCAGAACCTCCGCATCCTCTATAGGAACCGGCCTGCCGCAGGCCGATTCGGCCTCACGTCGTATCCAACTATAGAAATCTGCTGCCGGATCGCCGGAAGAGAATGCCCTGTACCGGATGCCATCGACGGATATGCGTTTCACGGCAGGGGCTACAGCAAAATTTCCAGATACGTCCGATTTGGGAAGGATCGGATCTCCCTCCTGGCCCCAGGCGGGCAGAGTGACGGTGATATCACCTTGAATCCTGGCCTGACAGGCCAGACGTGTTCCCGGCAGATCGTTTCTCTTATCAAACAGGCAGATTTCCGCGTCCATGGGAGGAGAGAGATTGTCAGCCGGATGGACCGAAACGAGGCACTTCCCGCATCGCCCCTCGCCGCCACAGTCCGAACGCATGGCAATACCGGACCCGGCTAAAACTTCCGTTACCGTATGACCTTCTTCCGCCTGCAGTATTATGCCCATGGGTAGGAGTGTCAACCTATAACGTCTTTTGGTTTGGTTTTGTTTCACGGAAAAGATCCTGATGGTTCTTTCAACGAAAGGCCGGACTCTAACTGAACCATAGGTCTAAAAGAGACCGGATCCGGGTCAAGGTCTGTTTCATCGGGAGAAACCTTTCTGCCTAGAGATAGAAACATGTTTTGACGAACCGATCCGCCCGGTTCGATGAAAATAAAATCCTTGTCACGAAGCGGTTCCATGATCATTTTCCTTAACAGCGCGAGACTTCCGGGAATCTCCTCATATTCCTTGCCAAAGAACTTTGCATTTTCCAGCGTCTGTCTCCTCATTCGATCCAAGTCTCCCACTCCGGTGTTGATCAGGACGAAATGAGAATAATGCTTTAATTCCTCTTTCATGCCCCATTCGGCCGTCTCCCTGCCCATACGGGGAACGTATTTATCCTCCATGTAACTGAGTGGATCCTTGCGGTCCTCAATCCAGCCCGATGTCAGGTAAAAGGTTCCCGGGCGTTTTTTGATTGCCGTCAGGTATGCCTCGCAGGACCCCATAAAGAACGCTATGCAGTCGTGGCTCCTGGGAACATAGAGACCCTCTTTCCGGGCTTGAACACCGACGATGCCGTTGGCGCAGAGTCCGTAACCTAAAACGATTTCATCAAAACGGCCGGTAACCAGATCGATTTGCTCCTGAATTAGAGGGGCCATCTTTTTAGGTGTCATGTGCAGACCCTGGTCGAGATACCGGATTTCTACGCCGTTGCCGGGCTTCCGGATCTTTTCCAGCTCCGGCTGCATAATGCGGCACGCAACGATGACGCGATTTTCGGTTCTGTCCAAGTTATTCCCCAGCACGTTAATGTATCAGGCGGATATCACCCTATTTTACAGTGACGCAGGCACACTCCGCAAGGTTGCAAACCTTGTGGGAGACGCTGCCTAAAAGCAACCCCTTGATGCCGCGTTGTCCGCTCTTGCCCATGACGATCATGTCCACTTTTCGGCTCTTGGCAAATTTCAGGATTTCCTGGGCCGGGTCCCCGCGTAAGACCATCCATTTTACAGCCTTGACTCCTTGGGAGTTTACCTTCTTCAAGACCGGCTCCAGAACGGTTTCGCCGATGACCTTGGTGGACAGCTTTCCGAGTCCGCCGTCGATTCTTTCTTCCCGGAGGTAATCCACGACTTTTTTAGGGATTTCCCCTTTGGGAACCACATACAGGATGTACAGTTCGGCATTGTGATTCTTGGCCAATTCGGCGGCCATCTGGATGGCATTTTCAGAACCCTTGGAACCGTCGGTGGGAACCAGAATCTTTTTAATCATTTCTTTCTCCTTATGCGAGTTCTCTTTCACCCGCTTCAAACGCCTTGAGCGCCTCTTCGCGGACAGCTTCGAAGGCACGTTCCTTGAGTTCGGCAAATCGGTCCGTACTCAGGACCTTGTAGTTTCTCGGTCGAGGTATATCGACTTTGATTTCGGCCTTAATTGTACCGGGCCGGGTGGTCATTATAAGGACGCGGTCCGCAAGAAATACAGCTTCTTCCAGATCGTGGGTAATAAAAAATATGGTCTTCTTCGTGATTTCGAAAACCTCGAGCAGATATTCATGCATCAAATTCTTGCTGAGGCTGTCTAAAGCCCGAAAGGGTTCGTCGAGAAGGAGCACTTTCGGATTGTTGATCAGCGCTCTGATGATTTCGACCTGACGTTTCATGCCCGAGGAAAGGTTGCCCGGGTACATGTCTTCGGTGTTGCGGTTAAGTCCCAGTTTATCCATGAGCTTTCTGGCTTCGGCAACGGCTTCATCCTTGTTTTTTCCCTGCACCACCGGCCCGAATATCAGATTATCAAGAACGGTCTTCCAGGGAAAGAGGGCACCGCCCTGGAAAACAACGATCCGGTCGGCACCGGGGGCCTGGGTGAGACCAGGGGCGGCAATAACGTTTTCATCGAGCAGGATCGTGCCTTTGGTTACGTTCGAAAATCCTGCAATGGCATTCAAAAGGGTTGTTTTTCCGCAACCTGAGGGTCCGACCATCATGACGAACTCTCCGGGTTCGATTTCCATATTGCATTCCTCGAGTGCGCGGACATTCACCCCTTCGGGATCATATACCTTTTCGACATCCCTGACGGAGATGCGTCCTTCTCCGTTTTGCTTGGAGCCATTGTTGACCATGTTGTACCCCTTCCGTTCTATTAAATTAATTTTTCTCGACCAGGTATATCCCCGGATCAGGTCCGAAGACCGGAATCGATGGCGATATCGGCTTTCCCGCTCGCCATGGAGGCCTTCACTGCTTCCTCGTGAAGGATCTCGAGTGTTAATGCCTTCAGCTCGAGATAGCGTTTGGACCTAAGGACAGACGCTATCCGCGGACGGGGCAGGTCGATATCCAGAGCATGCTTTACGCGGCTCGGTTTGTTTGTCATTATAATCAGCCTGTCGGCAAGAAAAATGGCCTCCTCGATCTCGGAGGTGACGAACAGGTGTGTGCCGTGGGATTCCTCGACCAGACGCAGGTAATACTCCTGCATGAGTTCCCGGGTCATTGCATCGAGTCCGCGGAAGGGCTCGTCCATGAGCATAACTGTGGGGCGATTGATCAGTGCCCGGGCAAGTTCGGCCCTGCGCATCATGCCGCCGCTGAGCTGCATGGGATACTTGTACAGAAAATCCCCGAGCCCGACCTTTTCGAGGAGATTGATCGCCTGTTCGTGGGCTTCTTCCCGTGTCATAACCTTTGTCGCCAGCGGGCCGAACATGACGTTGTCATAACAGGTCAACCACGGGAACAGGGCGGTCTCCTGAAACGCCACCAGCCGCTCCCGGTCCGGTCCTGCCACCGGTTTTCCGTCAATCAACACCTTGCCGCGATCCGGTTTTTCATATCCGGCGATCAGGTTTATGATCGTTGTTTTGCCGCATCCTGAAGGCCCGATAAGGACGGTCAGCTTCCCCGATTCAATGACGAACGAACAGTGATCCAGAATGATCGTTTCCGTTTTTTTGGTCTGGACCGCCCGGGTTACATTCTCGAATACGACTTCACCCTTGTGATTGGAATCTACCATTGTTTTCCTCCGACACTTTGAAAAATCAGGCGCTCTACGATTTTCCTGATATAGCTTTCTAGAAGATATTCCGCCACTTCATGAAATGGCTTCCGATAACGTCGATGCCTACGCTGCAGAGCGCGCCGCAAAGGCCGATGATTCCCATTCCCAGGATGACCATCGGGTATTCCATAACCGTGTGGTGGTACCAGACCCAGTAACCGAGCCCTCCTTTGCTGGCGATCATCTCCGCCGCCACCACCATGAGCCATGTGATTCCGATTGCGACCTTCATTCCGGTGAAGATCTGGGGCATGGCTGCCGGAAGAATAATTTTCCACAACATGCCCATCCTGTTTATTCCGAAAGACATTGCCGCCCGGGGCAGTCGGATGTCCACTTCCGAAATGCCGCCCATGGTGTTATAAACGATGGGAAAGAAGGCCCCGTAAAAAGTTAGAAAGACGATCTGGGATTCGATGTTGATAAAAAAGAGCACCGTCAGGGGAATCCACGCGATCGGCGGTATGGGCCGAACCATCTCAACCGCCGGGAAAAGCAGGTAATTTGCGATACGTGAATACCCGATGGCAACTCCTATGGGGAATCCGATCAAAAGCCCGAGAAGAAACCCGCACAGAACGCGCACAAAGCTGCGAAAAATCTCGGTAAAGATGACTCCCAGTTTGAGTTGAAACAGTGCGGCAAAGACGGCTGCGGGAGTGGGAATCTGATGAAATTGCCCTGTAAACTGGACGAGAATGGTCCATGCCAGCAGGAAAAGAAGCACAGACATAATCCTTCTCACCGTGGTCCAGTTGGCCACCGTTTTTCTCACCTGTTTCCACAAATTAGACGTTGTATTCAAGGTGCTTGCAGACACGTTCGGTTCTCCTTTACTTGGTAATCGACTCGTCCAAAGATTCGGTGATCGCTTTCCGCCATGGAATCAGGCGGAGGGTGATAAAGCGGATGAGCGTCGAAGATCCCAGCCCCAGGAGTCCGATAACGATCATTCCGTCGACGATCAGGGGATAGCGGATCAGCGTATAGGCTTCCCATATGCGATAGCCGAGCCCCCATTTCCCGGAGATCATTTCGCCCGCGACTGATGCCATCCAGGCGATTCCCATACCCAGGGCTGCCCCCGTGGAAATTGAAGGAAGGGCTCCGGGGACGACGATGTGCCAGAAAATGTGTCTGGGCTTGGAGCCGAGGCACTGGGCGGCACGGAAATAGTCCCGGTCGATCAGCTTGACCCCGGTAATCGTGTTGAGCAGGATCGGGAAAAATGCTCCGACAAAGCAGATAAAGGCGACACTGGCTTCTTCCCAGGGGAAAAAGAGGATTGCTATCGGAATATAAGCGATCCCCGGAATGGGGCGAAGAATCTCGAGGGTCGGGAATGTCAGGTCGCTGAAAATTTTGTTCCATCCGATCATCAGCCCGGTCGGTATCGCGATGAGGCATGCGAAAGTAAACCCGCCCAAAACACGTAGCGTAGAAAGGGATGCGTCCATCCAGAAGTCCTTGCTTCCCATCCACTTGATGCCCCATTCGAGGACTTCCGCCGGGCCGGGGATCAAGACAAAGCGGTAAATTCCAAAATTCACCAGCAGGCCCCAGATTACGAAAAGCGATAAAACGGACGCGGTGTTGAGGACCATCTTCAGGTTAAAAATCTTCGATAGAAAAGAGGGCCGTTCAAAGACAAAGTCGGATTCGTTAATTTTTTCGGGTATGGTATTTATCTGATTTTTCATTGTGTGCCATCCGATTCTGGTTCACGGCACCGGTCTGAAGATAAGACCGGCGCCGCACATTTAGAGCCTTAAAAAGAGTCCGCTATTTGGAAAAGCTGGTATCGACCCAGTCCACGGCCTTGAAAGGCTCCTTCAGGAACTCTTTGGAGCTGAGAAAGTCGATGTCGCGCTGCATGACATCGATATGCTCCTGCGTGATTGTGTCAGCATAGTTGTAGCTTGCCAGGGAGCCTTTCAGCACCTCAAGAGGAAGCTTCCCTTCTGTTTCCTTGAAAACGATCTGGGCTGCCTCGTCCGGATGCTCTTTCATGAACTTGTGAAGGTCCTGATCCGCCTTGACAAAAGCCTTGACGATGTCCGGATTCTCTTTCGCGAACTTTTCACTGACGACGATAGGCCAGATCGCATTCACGTACGGCTCGTATTTTTTGCAGTTTCCGGGGGGAAGCAGTTCGCCAATTCCCTTGTGCTTAGTCAACTCAACATACGGCGGCCAGTAGCAGAAACCGTCGAGTTTACCGGCCTCGAGATTTCCGACCGCAACTTCGGGAGCCTGGTTCACGATATTGAACTTGATACCTTCCTGACGCATTACCTCTTCGAGGATGCGGTGATGGGAAGATCCGATCCCGGTCGCGACGTTCTTTCCATCCAGATCCTTGACATTCTTGACAGGGGAACCCTTGGGAACGAATATCGCGCCCACATCTCCCTTGGGATAAACGGCAATACCGACCCATTTCGTGTTTTTCATCTTGCCCTGGAGCATAACGGCCGGCATGTTTCCGAGATAAGCAAATTCCAATTTCCCGGCGATCCAGTTGTTGATAAGATGCACGCTGTACAGCCCGAAAAACCATTCGACCTCGACATTCGGCATGTACTTTTCATAGAATTTCTTTTCCTTCATCACCGATGTTTCCAGCATGCCGTACGGACAGTAGCCGATAGTAAGCTTCATTTTTTTATTGGTGATGACATCCGAAGAAAATGCCGGGGTGGAAACAAAAGTAATAGCAATCGCCAAACAATAAACAATCCATTTTGTTAAGTTTGATTTCATGTCTTTTCCTTTCCATTTTTAAAGGTTTAAAGGTTAATTCAATTATCCGATCATTGTTCGTCTTTGTTCTTAACCGACTTTCGTTTATACATAGGCTATCTAAAGGGAACTGATCATCTTTAACAATAGAAAGCCAGTACAATGTGCTTCATACAATCCACACACTTTTCCATCCATTCCCCTTTTTCAAGCTCTTCCTGAATATCTTCATCGTAGAGATCATAGCTGAACGGGTCAAAACCCAAAACATCCACACAATCACTGCATTGAAATTTCTGTTGAAAATCACCGGCGAGTTTCACGGCTCTTTGTCGATATTCCTCCCGCATATTTTCAGTAACAAAACCATTTTTTAAATAGGCATCACATTCGAACGGGTCAAAATCATTAAGTTTTACGTGTTTCCCGTCCGACGTCTCTCTTAATATCTCATTCATCAAAGCATTGACACGTTCGATAGGTTCCGGAATTTTAGAATTGTTCATTCCGAGTTCCCTATAGCGCCGGGTGATGATCTCCAGGTAAATGGCGGTGATGCCGGCAGCAAATACCTTGCACAGAAAACGCTCCGTATCCGGTTTGTCTGTATATAGTTCCTTAAAATCCCAATGCTCTTTGGGCAAAAAATCAAGATCCTGCAGAACAAGAAAGACCGCCTTATCGCAGTTGTTTCCGGAATGGTAGAGTTTGGCAACCCGGCGGCAGGCTTCCTCCTTGTCAAACGGCATTGGCCTCTCTTCCTTGCATATTGTTTCACCCATACCCATGCCTTCATTTATCTTTATTTGTATTCAGATAATATCTCGACGCAGGCGTCGGTCGTCAAAAAGGCGCCTTTGGATTTGATCTCACCGTTTACCTTAACGGCCGGAAAGGCATTAACGCCCGCGGCTTCATGCTGTTTGGGATCATCGATTCCTTCAAAATCAATTTTCAAACCCATTTTCTGCAATGCTTTACGCAAATTCTTTTCGCTGATCTGCGATCTCGGACATCCAGCCGTAAAAAACTCGATTTTCTCTACCATTGATTAATCCTTATATTTTTTGAGATGTATTAAAATATAGATCATTAAATCTATTTCATTTAACTCTTTAATTTTTTCATTCTTTTCCTGTAAAAGGTGATCCATCTCGACGCATATTCATCGCGGCCCATGCTCAAATCTGCTGCAAGTATCGCCTTTAGCACTTCCTCCTGTAGGGGATTGGTAATAGGGCAGGTCAACCCGCATCGGATCGCCATGGCCAAAAACGCACCGTTTATGGATTCCCGGTCCGGTATGCCGAAAGATACATTGCTGCACCCCATAGTAACATTGACACCATAAGTTTCTACAATGGCGGTTACGGCATCCAGGGCCATTTTTCCTGCCTGGTCGTCCGAACCCATGGACATTGCCAAGGTATCAATGATTATATCTTCTATCGGTATCCCGATTTGGGCTGCCCGATTTATGATTTTGCCTGCAATTTCCACCCGTTTATCAATTGTCTTTGGAATCCCGTCATCATCTATGGTCAGCCCGATAACCGCCGCACCATATTGTTTGATTAACGGCAACACCGTCTCAAGTTTATCCTTTTCACCGGTCACCGAATTGACCAGCGCTTTTCCTTTATAAAATTTTAAGGCGCCTTCCAGTGCCCTTGGGTTTGCCGTATCGATGCACAGAGGTACATCAGTGACCGCACCAACGATCTCTATCAGTTTAAGAAGGAGCGCAGGTTCATCAGCTCCGGGAACTCCGGCATTCACATCCAGAATGGCGGCACCGGCTTCTACCTGTGCGATCGCATCTTTTTTTACGGTGTCAAATATCCCTTCTTTAAGCTCTTTTTGAAGTTTTTTCCGACCCGTTGGGTTTATTCTTTCACCTATAATCGCCGTGGGCAGTTCCCGGCTGATCTTGACCTCTTTATCTTTTGAGGAAACGGTCGTCGTAATAATCTGTGTCATTTCTTTCGCCCTTATTGTTCCCGTTCGATTTTCTAAAGTTCAGGATTGCATCAATCGCTTCGCCAAATCCACGGCACCGGCGGCATCTTCCGCGGTTCCATCGGCCCCAATCTCATCTGCAAATTCCTGGGTAACCGGCGCTCCTCCAACCATCACCTTGATGCGATCCCTTAACCCCGCTTCTTTTAACGCTTCAATGACGATCGGCATTTCTTCAAGGGTTGGGGTAATAAGGGCCGACAGTCCCAAAATTACTTTGCCTTCTCTTGCCTTAAGGGCTTCTATACAAACCTCTTTTTTGACGGAAACTCCTAAATCATTGACTTGAAATCCAGCGCCTTTGAGAAGCATGGCCACTAAATTTTTCCCGATATCATGGATGTCTCCATCCACGGTACCGATCACCACGTACCCTTCGCTTTGCCTGTCAGCCCCCTGACCCAGCAACGGTTCCAACAGTTCAAGTGCACCTCTCATTGCCTTGGCAGACCTGAGCACCTCTGGAATGAAGTATTCTCCTTCCTGCATGAGCTTACCGACATGTAACATGCCTGGAATCATGTAGTTGGTCAATAAGCTTTGAGGCGTTGCATTTTTTTTCAATTCCTCATTAACTATTTCCAACACCTTCTTGGCATTACCATCAATTACCGCTTGCGTTAGTTCCGGAAATTCAGCCACGAGTCATTCCTCCTTTATTATTTATCACTGGTTTAACGGGTACTTCCCATACTTGTGCGTCGCATCCACCCAGGCTTTGAAATGTTCGTTGGACGTCGCAGGCAAAACCTGACAACTGGGAGCCATCATCAATCCGAGCCCGTCTCCAATTTTTGCCATATCATTCTTGACAGCTTCATCGATTTTTTCCGCCGGCCCCTTCGCGATGGCTGCTCCATCAGTAATAATACAAGCCGACACGCCCAGTTTATCGACGACTTCTGTTTTGATCCAATCGGCCGGGCAATTCTCGTCAAAATGAAACCCCTCGACACCGGCTTCTTTGACCAGCTTTGTTAAATACTCGTATGCCTTAGGCGGTCTCATATTCCCATGAATATGAAGCCACGTGGCCTGCCCATGGCGCTTTCGGACTTCATCGACCATTTTTTTTATGCAAGGAAGATTAAACTCCTCATTCATCTTGGGGCTCATCATCAGCGTCCCCATGGTTTCTGCCGCAAAGCAGATGCTGTTGGCTCCGGCTTCATATTGCGCACTGATCCAGTCGATGGCCCAATCCGTTGCCACCTCTACCATATCCTTAACCCAATCCGGGTCTTCAAAAAGATCTTCCAAAAAAGCCTCATTGGGGCGGAACAGGAACATGGCCGCGGTTGTTCCCACGTAATACATTGGGACCAATGGCATTTCGTCACCGACCGCCGCCGATATGTTTTTCATGACCTCTAAACAGCCTGCCATTCGCGGATCTTTTTTCTTTACGTCATATGTGGCCATCATCTTTTTGACGCGGGGCCAGTCCGCTTTTGTTTTCACGGGTTGGTCGTCGGACGTTCCCGCTGCAACGCCAAATTTATCCGGAATCCAGATGGTGCCGCCCAGGGGAGGGACACCAAAACCGTAATCCACATAACTGGGAATCGCTACATCATAATCGATTTCCTTTATGCTTTTTAATACGGCCGCGGTAACTTTGTCTGAATCGTACCAGTCCTGTCCCGTAACCTCCGGAAGTTTATAGCCATAACTAAAAAGCATCTGCGATTGCACCCTCGGCCAAACAGGCATGAAATCCGGCGCACGCTTTTCTCTTACCGCCTGAAATCGCTCCTTTTTGTTCATTCGGACCTCCGTATTCTTATAAATTTGACTTTATGAGTTACATCAAATTGACTCATTTTAACATAGTAAAGATTTTATAGAGCGTCATGACTACAATAAGGACGCCGAAAATCTGCTTAATTCTGGCACTTGGAACAAAACGGCTCGTGAGCCTTGCTCCGACATAAGAACCTATGGCCCCAACCACAAGCAGCGGAACCGTCAGGCTCATATCAAACTGAGCCGTTGCAAGGCGAGGAATCAATGCTGAAAAAGAAGGGGGACAAACCGCTAAAGCGTTCATTCCGGCAGCTTTCTTTGGATCAAAGCCCACAATAATGAGAGTAGGCATTAGCAAGAACCCAGGTCCAACTCCAAGGAAACCTGAAAGCACCGAAATGGGGATGGCCAGGATCAGTGCAAGGTTGAAGTTTTCATTCCCTGGCCTCGCCTTCACAGGCTTAAAAAGTCTATACGCTAAATAAGAGACCGAAGCAAAGTAGATGACCCATATGTAGAACTGGGGAACAAATCTGACGAGATATGAACCCAAAGGCGCTGCAGTGGTTGTTACGACAGCGAGGATGATTGCCTTCTTCCAATCGATATGGCCACCCTTTGCAAACCCGAAGGTTGCAAACAGCGCAGTTAAACCATTCAACAGAAGGCTTAACGGTTGAACCTGGTGTACAAGATCGGGAAGGAACAATCCCAGGAAAGGGACCGCCGAAAAGGCCACACCAAGTCCTAACATCCCTGATACTATGGAGAGAACACTTAACCCTATGATAATGATTATATACTGGCTCATTTTATTCTATTTCCCTTAACAATTTAGCCCTGCTTTAATGATCCCAAAGGATACTTCCCATATTTATGGGTAGCATCCACCCATGCTTTGAAATTTGCATTCGATGTATCCGGAAGGACCTGACAACTGGGTGCCATAAAGTAACCAAGCCCTGGTGTTCCGATGGCCTCTATGGCCTCTTTAACATGAGCATCGATCTTCTCAGGAGGACCACTCTGGATGGGGTCTGCCCCGTGAACGATGATCCCCGCGGGAATGTGCCACTTTTCAACGATATTTTCCTTGATCCATTTCGGGTCGTGTTTCTCGTCCATATGCAACCCGGCTACGCCAGCCTCTTTAACGAGTCTTTCAAGGAGGTTATAAGCCTTTGGCCCCTTGAAATTGCCATGAATATGAAGATAAGTCTTTTGGCCGAATTCCTTCTTGACCATGGCCACGGTGTCCGCAATATAAGGAAGAATAAAACGCTCTCCCATCTTCGGTGATATTAAATCAGTGCCAAAATGATCTCCCAGGTAGCAAAAACTATTGCAGCCCGCCTCATACTGGGCCCTGATCCAGTCATTGCACCAGGCAGTTGCTGCCTTGCAGAGCTCATCCACAAACTCGGGTTCTTCAGCGGCATCGAGTGAAAGATCCGATACTTTGCGGAAGAGGATATTGGCCGCAGTAATCCCGGTATAATAGGCCGCAAAAAGAGGATGTGTATCACCGATCTCCTTCGATATAATCTTGATCGACTGAAGAGTTCCCCGGCACCGCCCATCCTTCATAGGATCAAGTGGAAGCTTATTCTGAACGGAGGCCCAATCACTCCTTTCTTTAATGACCGGCTCATCGATACTGACGCTCACCCCAAATTTATCGGGAATTTTCAAGGTTCCTCCGAGGGGGGGGACTCCAAATCCATGGTCCATGTACCCGCCAAAGGGCCAATCATAACCTATTTCTTTTACCGATTCCAGAAATGCCTCGGCCACCTTTTCTCCGTTGATCTCAGTTTTCGTGGAGATATCGCCAAGCATCCATCCCTTCCCATAAATCGCCTGAGCCATGATGCGGGGAAATACCGGCATCACGTCCGGCTCACGAAACTCGTCCACTGCTGCCAATCGTTCTTTCGGTGTCATCGGTTTTGTCATTTATTAAGCCTCCTTCTTGATTACATCCCACCAAACCCCCTTTGCAGGAGCAAGCGGGGATTTCAAGTTATTATTTATGGGTCGATGCCGCTTGTTTATGGCAAGGCAGAGCCACCTGTTCGAGTAATCCTCTGATGCATTCGTCAAGAAACAGAATCAGATCATAACCCTGCAATTCTGCTCCTTTATCCAGAAACGTTACAAGATGACCTCCCAATTCATAGAGCTCTCCCGCCCCTTCCCATTTCTGTATTCCTGTCGAAGATGATGCCCCTTCAAGGGCCGGCCTTAAAATGTCCAGTACGGATTGAAGAGCTTTTACTGCACTCTGGATTTCAGGAAAAGCATACTCCTCCTCCTGCATCCCTTCCCCCACTTTCTTCATCGCAGGAATCAGAGCCTTTATAAGAATCTCTCCCGGAGCAATTCGTGCAGATATCGCTTCATGTGCCAATTTCTGGGCATCAGCCTTTCCCGTGGCTACCGCCTTGGCCAATGCTGTTATCTTTTCGTTACTCACGCCTCCCTCCCCTTCATTAATAATTTTTAAACCTCAACCACAGTAAAATCATCCGGCACAATGACCTCGCCCTTGAAGTGTTTATTAATTAACTTCGCAAATTCATCCCTTTTCCCTTCATACTCGGTCGGCCAGTGAATCACGGCCACCCGCTTAGCACCGGCTTCGGTAGCTGCCCGGCCAACATCTAAAGGAGCGATGTGAAATAAGTGAGGTTTCAGTACTACGACAGTGCTTATGAAAAGATCGGCTCCTTTTGCCAGCTCAAGGACTTCTTTTGTGAAGCTTGACTCCCCATTATAAAAGAAGGACCTTCCATTGCGTGATATTCGATAGGCATGGGCTTCAGAAGGATGGGAACCCCTTACGGTTTGAATATCATCAAATTTTTCAAAAGCCCCAAGTTCTTTAAACTTTAATTCGTAACCCCTCTTTTCATCATTGGCCACCGGCAACTCACAAAGACTCATCAATCCGCGGGTCGCCCTTTCAATCCCTTTTGGGCCTATAATTTCGAGAGGCTCCTTCCTGTTTCTCACATGCATCATGTCAAAAAGCACATGAACAATTCCGATAAAATGATCCGAATGCAAGTGGGAGATCATGATTTTTTTGATTGCATTTAAATCCGTTCCATTAGCATTCAAATTCCTCAGTGCGCCATCCCCGACTTCCATTAAATAATCGTTATCGATCTGCATCGTCAGTTGGCCACGTTTTCCCGTTATCGTCAAACCCATTCCCGGTACAAGCCCTGCGGTCCCAATAAAATTTATCTTCATTTTGCCCTCTCTTTTGCGGGTTTTTCTCCAGAGTAACTGGAAAGAAACAAAACATGAACGGATATTTTTTACTAAATTATTATTCAGAGCAAACCTTATGCCATAAAACTTAAAAATAGAAATTTATCCAAAACCAATAATCTTCTGACTTTGTAATACTTACTAATTATTAAATAAATAAGTAAGTTAGGTTGTCTTTAGCCTAACAGACATAATTGCTTGATGCAGGTTGAGAAGGAACTTAAATGATAAAAAACAGGGTTTTTAAATCATTGGTTGAAACGATATGTTTCATAAATATATTCTTTGAAGATTATGAAACATTATGTTAATGATTTCCGAGAAACTATATTAAGGAGAACTAAATGGCCAAACAGGACGAAAAAACAAAAGTGGTACCATTTTTTAAAATTCAAGATAGGAACTTCCCTATCGACATAGAAGAACTGACCCCTGTTGAAAAGATATCTTTTGAGAAAAATAATCTCATGATAGCGATTCTCGATACCATCAATGATGGCGTCCTTACAATCGATTTTAACATGAGGATTACATCCTTCAATCTTGCCGCCGAACGCATTACGGGATTTTTATCAAGAGAAGCTATCGGAAAACTCTGTTTTGACATCTTTTGTCCCAGAACCAAGATTATCGATAGAAGGGAATGCTTCGATAACTGTATTATGAAAATGGCGGTTACAGAAGGGAAATCAATCACCAAAAAGAAAAAAATTATAAATAAAGCCGGGGAGGTACTAACGATTTATTCCACCGCCACCATCTTATATGATCAACAAGGTCTTCCTATAGGTGGGATGTGTTCCTTTATTAACACTACCGCCTTTGAGAAATTAAAGGAAGACTGCCAGGGAAAGCGGTATATCATCGGAAATATTGTTGGAAGAAGTACCAAAATGATGGAGATTTATAATCTGATCGATTCGATTTCAGAAAGCAGGGCAAATGTGCTTATCCTGGGGGAGACGGGAACGGGAAAAAGTCTCCTTGCCAATGCCATTCATTTTTCCAGCATCTACCGTAAGGGACCTTTCATTCATGTCAACTGTGCCGCCCTTCCTGAGAATCTCCTTGAAAGCGAACTGTTTGGTCATGTTAGAGGGTCTTTTACCGGAGCAATCAGCGACCGGCAGGGAAGGTTGGAACTGGCCCAGAAAGGGACACTTTGCTTAGATGAGATTGGTGAACTCAGTATTGCCATGCAGGCAAAGCTACTCAGTGCAGTCGAAGAAAAACGATTTGAGAGGGTGGGGGGGACGAAAACGATAAATGTAGATGTGCGAATTATTTCAGCAAGCAATAAGGATTTAAAAGAAGCAATACGGAATGGCACCTTTCGTGAAGATCTCTTTTATCGTTTAAACATCATTCCTATTCATGTTCCGCCCCTCCGGGAACGTACAGAAGATATCCCGATTTTGTTTGAATATTTTATAGAAAAATTTAATATCAAAACGAAAAAAAAGATAAAAAACATATCTTCGGAAGTGATCGATGTCTTCATAAAATATTCCTGGCCGGGAAATATTAGAGAATTAGAAAGTGTTGTCGAATATGCCGCGACCCATTGTAAGCATAACCATATCGAACTCGATAATCTCCCCCCTTCTTATCTGGCCAGCATAGATCAAAATAAGGCCAACCATTCCATTTCTTCTCATAACAACAGGTTAGATGCAATCTCGCTGGAAAAGCTGCAAAAAGCACTGGAAGAAAGTCACTGGAATAAAAACGAAACGGCGAATCGCCTTAATATCAGCCGAACGACACTTTGGAGGATGATGAAGAAATATGGGCTATAAAAATGAAACATATCGTTTCAGCGTTCCACCAAGAAGTGGAACACCAAACCCCATGTCATAATAGCAAAACCATAAGCCAAATCGCAGTCGATGTTTTCTACGCACCACAATGAAGCCAGGGCGGCTTTTTCCGCATTGTACCAATACTGTGTGGCTGGAAACATTGAGACCTTTACATAACACCCCCTTTTGCCCGATTACTGCGTCAGACTCAAATTTCAATCCTCGAAATACTCAATGTATTCCTGTGGTTGAAATTATCGCCTTCCTTGTACTTGGTCAAAATTGAATGTTCTTCAAAGGTCTCACATTGCTAAGCTTCCATCCCATCGCATATATCATTTGTGCCTGGTTTCTCGGAAAAACGGGTACACAGTCCGGCTCTTTTAAATCAAACACGAGCTGGACTCTCTCCTTTTTTCTGGATTTCAGTTATTTCACATAGATCTTGTAGAACATCCAAAAGGATGCGATAATTAAAATCGCGATAAACGCATACTTAATTGCTTTTTCGTTGATTTTAACATGCATCCTTGAGCCTATCAGACCCCCGCACAGCGTCGCTAAGGCAAGAACGGCAGCCAGTTCCCAAGGTGTTTGTCCCCGCAGTGCATGTCCTAAAAAAGAAGTTCCGGTGGAGGTTAAAAGAAGAAGCGAATTGGATCCGATAGCGATGCGAAGGGGTACCGCACCTAATATAATACAGACCGGGATGATCATTCCACACCCGGAAATTCCCACAGCTCCGGCAATGAAAGCGATTATTGCGGTTGGTACAATGACCAGCAGAAAGTTCATCTCATATTCGATTTTCCCCTCCGGAGTTGTCATTGTTCTGTGCCAGACACCGAATCTTCCAGGCTTTCCTTGTACCCCTTTCCCCTTCCACATTAGATAAGCGGATATCAATAGTAGTAAGGCAAAGGTCCCTTTGAGATATGAGGATTTGATTCCGAAGGAGAGATATCCACCAATGAAGGCGAAGGTCCCCACGATTACCGCCAGAGAAATGGCCAGCGGCCAATCCACTAATTTATGTTTTGACCCATATATTAACAGCATTCCCGCAGCTTGAAGAAAAATAGCAAATAAACTGACGGTCGCAATGTCAAAATAGGGTATCGTAAGAAAAGAAATCAAAATCGGAAGGTAAAATTCTCCTCCGCCTCTTCCCAAAGTTGAAAAAATTCCCGCGATGATAAACATTGATACAACAATTGTCACCAAATTTGCCGTTGATAATCCTTCGATTCCTAACATTGAAAACTCCCTTTTCTTCTTTTCTGGTTTAATCACTTCACGCAGCAAACTGCAGAAAATCTTCCACCGAAGGTAATTATATCTGATTATTATTCAGGCGCTAACCCCGCCTCCAGCTAGCAGGCGACACACTCCTCCAGTTTTCTCCGTATCTCCTCCGAATCGATATCCCATCCGATAAATGCCAGACGGGTATGGTCCGTTTCTTCCCATTCCTGCCAGTCGATCTGACCTGAGACATAGTTCAGCAGGGAGATCCGGCTTTGAAACCTGACCGGCCCCTTGATCCTGAAGAGCTGCCAGGGGAGATTTTTCAGAAAGCCATCAAAAAGGGCCTCATCGAGAGGTCGTTCCGAAACAAAATCGAACGTAACATAGGTGATCCGGTCCTGATTGCGGGATCTGTCGTTGCCGGCTGCCAGGTCGATAGCCGACGCCGGCAGGGATGTGTAGAAATTGCCCAATCGCAGGGTGGAGTGCCGGTTCCAGAAGATTTCCGGGTCGACCGCGCAATGGAGCGTTGGAAGAACCAGGCACCCGGGGACTTTTGCCTGCAGATCGGTGACGGCCTCCTGAAGCCGATCCTTGGGAACGGTATCGATCTTATTCAACAGAATCAGATCAGCCTGCTCGACCTGGTTCATGAAAAAGGGGCCGTAGGATTCCCGGCCGAGCCAATAGCGGATACCCAGGACCGCAATTATTTTTTCTATTCTCATGCGTTCCCGCAGGAGATCCGACCCGATGATTTCAGTTATCGATTCCGGTTCAGCAACACCCGTGGCTTCAAGGAGGATTCGTCTTGGCCTGAATCGTTCCCAAATGTCGACAAGGGTGTCGATGAGTTCATCCGTAAGGGTGCAGCAGATACAGCCGCTGGTCAGCTCGACGACGTCGCGGCCGCCGCTCTTGCTCCTGATGATCGATCCGTCAATGCCGATTTTACCGAATTCGTTGACTATGACTACGGTGTCGGAGAGATCAGTATCCCATGAAAGAATCCGGTTCAGCAAGGTTGTCTTTCCAGACCCGAGGAATCCCGCCAGCAAAAAAATATTTGTTTTCTCCGAGGGAACGACTTCTAAGGATTTCGCCACTGAATTCCCCTTTTTCCTTCGTGTATTGAAGCTCCCCGCAGCAAGCTACGGGGATTGCGCTCGCTATTGCGGTTCAACCAGAAACCATAAACCAGTTTTTTATATTTTCCCGCATACCGGACAGCCCTGCATGCGAAGGGGTTTTTCAAGATGACTTTCCGCTAAAAGTTCCTGATTCATGAATATTTCAGCCGTGGGGCCGTCGGCCGTAACCTGTCCCTTATGAATAACGATTGTCCGTTCGCAAAGATCCGTGACCATATCAAGATCATGGGTTGCTATTATCTTTGTATGTTTAAATGTTTTGAGAAGTTCTATTAGTTTGCGTCTTGCCCTTGGATCAAGATTTGACGTAGGTTCATCCATGACAAGAATATCGGGTGACATGGCAAGAACTGTCGCAATAGATACCGACCTTTTCTCTCCTCCTGAAAGCCTGTAAGGCGGGCGGGATTTTAAATGCAATGCCCCAACTGTAGAAAGAGCGTTGTCAACCCTGGCGTCGACTTCTTCCGGCGGAAGCGAGAGATTTAAAGGGCCAAAGGCCACGTCATCATAGACGGTCGGCATAAAAAGCTGGTCATCCGGGTCCTGGAAAACCATTCCCACCGTTCGCCTTATCTCTTTCAGCGTCTCTTTTGTCAAAGGATAGTCGCCTATCCGGATAATACCGTTTCCTGACATGAGATAACCGTTGAGGTGAAGAAGAAGCGTCGATTTTCCGGCTCCGTTTTCACCGACAACGGCGACCGATTCACCGTGGGTTATTCTGAAGGAAATATCCCGAAGCGCGCAGGTGCCGTCCGGGTAAGTAAACTTTAAATTTTTAACCTCTACTATATGATGGCTCATAGAAATAACTCCGTTAATGATTTTCCGGCCAGTTGAGAGACGTTATAGATGCGCATAAGTATAAAAAAGGCCGACCAGGCCAGAGTATAAAGAACTTCCTTCGTGCCGATATTC
>JAHJQU010000327.1 GCA_018819005.1 Pseudomonadota bacterium
ATCGCCTCAGTATACTCTCTTTTGGACCGTGGACTCATTTTCAAACCTCCTTTTGGAGTCGGTGTTTGGTAACACCGAATTATGAGTCAACGATACTTTTTTAATCACTCTTTGGGTAACATTTTATTAGAGGCAATTCGCATTCAGCGAAGCCGTTTACTCAATGTTGCACCTGCTGCCGGAAAAGGAGCAGAAGGAGACCTATGGCAAGTTTGTCTATGAATCCGGGAGGGCGGCGTTTGAGATTGGCTATTGGCTGATTGATTCGAAAAACGCATCAAAAGTTGACGAGTCCAAAGTTACCTGCCCTGTGCTGGTCGTTGCTGGCGCCGAGGACCGCATCACCCCTGCATCGGTCGTTCGTAATGTGGCAAGGAAATACAGGGGTGCAACCTATAAGGAATTTCCGAATCATGCCCACTGGGTCATGGCCGAGCCTGGATGGCAGGAGGTTGCAGAGTATATCAGCGGCTGGCTCACCCAGCAGCGGAACGATTGATGTTTTCAGCTTCTTTGGTAATTTTGAAACCAACTCTTCGGGAGGTTGTTAGAAGGAGTTAGGGCGTAACCCTGAAAAGAGTAGAAACGCATAATTTCATGGGCGTCCCCATGGTGCCCCCAAATCGGAGTCTGTACGAGACGTACGGGCTCTACAAAGTGCCAACGACAGCGGGCTGGACAAAGGCGCATGCCCTGCGGTGAAGAACATCGGAAAGCCGTGTGCGGGAAAACCGCATGCACGGTTTGATGAGGGAGGGATGGTTGAGGCAGCCATGGTTAGGATAATGAGGCACCGTCGTACGAAAGGGGCGGAAACAGATAGGCCGAACCTAAAACCGCATATACCATCTCTCTACTCTACCCATGGTGTCCCCCAATCAGAGGTGAGCATAGCGGCAGGATACGGTCGTGACTATCAGGAGAACTGGGGCTGAGCTGTTATTATGGTCAACTTATATATTGATGAACGTCCCCAAGTCGCCCCCTGAAACAGTGCAAAATGCCTGTATTTTTATAAGTCAATCAGAGATGAGCATAGCGGCTGGATACGGGCGAGACTATCAGAAGAGCTGAGGATGAGCCTTTAATATGATCAACTTAATATTGATGAACGTTCCTCATATCCGTCCCGGATTGGCCGCATAGATAGTCATATATAGATTCCTATACATAATCTTTAACACATTATATGAGGTTAAATTTATGGCTTTTGTGATAATCCAACTTAGCGATATTCATTTCTCAACGGCCGAACCGACAAATTCATTGATGGATCGAAAAGAGAAATTGATTGATTCTATACGTAGTGAGTTGTCCTATGGAGAACATTGCCTCTTTGTGCTTTCTGGAGATATTGCAGACCGAGGTAAACCACAAGAATATGAAATTGCTACTTCGTTCATTGATGAGCTTCATAAATATTTATTAGGTCATCTTGGCCATCCACCAGAATTTGTTATTATCCCCGGTAATCACGATCACGATTTTGATCACGAAGATTATGATGAGCAGCTCAGAGATACAGTCATAAGTTCAGTTTCACCTTCAAACCCACCAAGCGAGAAGATGCACGAAATCCTTCTTCAGCCACAGGCACCATTCAGGAATTTTGCAGATAGCATCAAGGTAAAATATGGAGCTTATACGGCAGATGAATGTTTTATTAGCCATATCGTTCATCTTGGAGAAGATACTGTACGGTTTCTCCTATTAAATAGTACGAGATTTTCGAAAAAAAATGAGGAGACCGGTAAAACATGGTTTCCCGTAGAGGACCTTTCTCAGTTTTTATCTAAGAATCCAGCTGATGGAACCCTATCAATAGGTGTTATTCATCATCCCTATAAATGGCATCATCCAGATAATGCAAATAAATTGAAAATCGTTTTGGAAGAATTCTGCGATGTTTTGCTTACTGGGCACGAACATCAAATCGATCGATATTTAAAGACGAGAAAGAGTACAGAGCAGAATCTTTATGTTGAGGGCGGAGTTCTCCAAGATCATTGTAGACCAAATGAAAGCACATTCAATATTGTTAGGATCGATCAAGACAAGAATATTTTCAGATGTAAGTCTAAATCGTGGACTGGTCAGATTTACGATGCAATTACTGAAGAGTCGGAGCATCGCTATTTAAGACTCCGTCAAGTTGTCCGTAATGACTTTGAACTGAATGCTGATTGGCACAAATGGCTTGAACAAGTCGGTACTGATTTTCGCCATCCAAGAGCACATGATATAAATCTTAGCGACCTATTTGTTTATCCTGATTTACGTAAGCTCGATGTTAAACGCGCCTGCAAACCGTCCGGTCTTGTCCGAGATCGCGAGGTTCTCGGGTATATACAGGATAAAAGACGTGTCCTAATTGCAGGTAATGAAAAAATGGGGAAAACTTCCCTTTGTAAATCGCTTTTCTCAGACTTGCGTGAGGCTGGGTTGGTTTCTATCATATTTCGTTCAGAGTTCACTTTTAAATCAAACAAGAATAAGTCAGTACAAGAACGGCTTAGGGAGGTAATCGATACGGTTGTAAAAAGAATCTATGTCCCTTCTAGTGCCGCAAGGTTTTGGAATACTCCAATCGAGAATAGAGCCATAATCATTGACGATTATGATCGACTTGCACTGTCAATAGGAGGACGGGATAGCCTCCTCAATTGGTGTAATGATAATTTTGGAATTGTGATTGTAACAGCTGATCCTGGGATCAGAATGCGTGAGGTTTTGAATCGAACGCTTGATGATACTATCCTATGGACTTTTGAACATGTTGATATTTTAGAGTCTGATAGAGAGACACGTGATGCTTTGATATTCCGATGGTTGACTTTTGGTACCGACCCTTTTGAAGTTTCTCAGGAAGAGATTTATAAGACTCAAATTCGTTATGCCCAAACAATTGATGCCCTCATTGGGCAGGGAGCAATACCATCGGTCCCGCTTTTTGTATTAATGATGTTGCAACAACTAGAAACACGCGGTTCAATTGAAAGTCCAAACGGGTTATATGGTGCGCTGTACGAACTAATCATTAGGGATGTGATAAAAAGTGCATGCCGTAAACTATCAGATGTTGAAGTAAGGCTAAATTATCTTTCAGAGTTTGCATACAATCTGTACAGTCTGAAATTGAAATACATTAAACAATCCTCCTTTGAAGAATGGCACAAATCATATTGCGATGATTATAATCTCATACTAAACTGTCAAGAAGTGGTGAGCCAATTACGTGAAATAGGTGTTTTGCGTAGAGATACTGAAGCCGTGGGTTTTAAATATAGATATTACTACTGCTATTTTCTTGCTCGATATTTATCACACCATATTCACGAGCAACCAATTGTTGACGAAGTGGAAAAACTGTCAACTGTACTTTATAATATAGATGCTGCAAATACAATGCTCTTCCTTTGCCATCTATCAAAAAACCCACACATACTAAACATGATCTTGATGGCTGCAAAACGTCATTTCCTTGATGCAGATAAATACGACCTTTCACAGGCCCCAAAGGTGTTACCGGAAGGACGTATTACTCCAACTCCACTTATGCTTGTGGAGGATTCGTCCCCAGCCGAAGAACGCAAACAGAGTCTTAGAAGACATGATGACACTGATCCACCACGTGGCCTTGAAAAGATACAAGAAGATAGTAAGGATGAATTAGAGGGTGATGTGGACATTATTCAATTGGTAAATGAGGCGAATTCAGCACATCATGCGCATTCCGGGGAAGTCGGCCGCCTGTTCCGGATGATTCCGGCCACCGATTCCGGATGAAGGCGGCCGGGTATCGGAGCGAAGCGACGCTGGTTTTTATATGTATCTCAAATTTTGGTTTCTAAGTCAAATTGGTTTTC
>JAHJQU010000328.1 GCA_018819005.1 Pseudomonadota bacterium
ATAACCGTCGCCTTCCCGAAGACATCCTTTTTTGATAGAATCTGCTGCGCCGCCGTTATCATTGTAAAGGTCTTGCCCGATCCCTGGGTATGCCATATCAGGCCTGTCTTTTTACTCTCGTCGGCACAACGCTTAACGATTTTCTCGATAGCCCGGGTCTGGTGCTGGCGCAGGATAGTTTTCTGGAGCTCGTCATCCTTAATATAGAACAGTATCCATTCCTTCAGCATTTTGAGGAAATGCTCCCGGTCAAAAAACCGCTTTACCTTATTTTCGAAGTTTCCCTTTTCCTTGTCTTTCCAGTTAAAGATATTTTTCCGGTTCAGATTCCAGGTTGGGCCATAGAAAAAATCAATTAGATGGGTGATATCGAAAACCTGCGGCGCTGTCAGCATTTCCGGTGTCTCCCGGTGATACCGCCGGATTTGAATGAGCGCATCTTCCATTCCATTGGTTTTTTTTGCGCTCTTTGATTCGACTATGGCAACGGGGATCCCGTTTATTAGAAACATTATGTCCGCACGGTTTGTTTCCCGACCGTTCGTGTAATGCCATTCGTCAGTAACTTGAAACAAGTTGCGTTTTATTTCGTCGAAATCAATTACCGTGATGTTGCGGCGTCGCTTTTCGTTTTCATCGTAAATTGCCTGCTCTCCCCGGAGCCAGGAGAGGATTTCTGCATTCCCCTCGATATTGTTCCTGACGGCTTCCATGCGGTGAATAATGTCATCCACATTTTCCCGGGTCACCAATCCCTTATTCAGTTCCAGCAGCATTTCTTCGAGAACCCTGTAGAACAGCATCCCGCTTTCCCCTTTTCTCAGGGAAAGGGCCTCCTCTTGGGAGATGACTTTCCAGCCGATTTCATTCGCATATTTAACAATCGGTTCCTGGATTGTCGTTTTTTCGGTGCCTAAGGTCGGCGTCATTCCTTCTCCTTTTTCAAATAATATCCTTATTGATAAGGTTCACAATGACCTTGATTCAACCAAAGGGTCTCTTCGCTAAGGTTGACTTCCAGGGCAGCCTTACCGTCCTTGGTACGATAGATGACCATTTCGCCTTTGGTTCCTTCCTTCATGCGCTTGCCTCGGATATATCGATATCCAGATCCTTCACTCGAATCTCGCCCGTCATCAGCTTGTTCAGCATGGTTTTGAAGAGGTCCTGCAGGGCGGATTTCTTGGCTGCGTGAATCTCTATTGTTTCGTCGATGGTCATAAGAACATTAGCAATTTCCAGTTGTTCAGTCATATTAGGGCTTAACATAATACTGATTTCTTCAAATTTGCCCTTGCTCAAAATTGGCACCGGGCTTGGGGATGCAAAGGAGGCAATATATTCAGATTTATAATCCATAAGATACGACACAAAGTAGGGATCATAATCATTATTAACGATAATAGTGTTGATTTGCTGATTCGTCGTCGTCATTTCCTCCACAGTAATACCTACTTTGCCGATGGTCGATCCTATGCAAACGAAACAGACAGATTCTTTTGGTAGCAACCGTGATACTTCCAAACCTTTATCGGTTATTTTTTTTTCAGCTTTGTAAATTCTTGTTGTTTTTCCAATGTCATTAGGGGCAATGAACTGATAATGGCCATCTTGATAATATTCTCTATTTTTTGTTGGCGGTGTTGTCCCCGTAACAATCTTGCCAAGGTCTCCTATCTTTTTAATAATCCAACTCTCCGGCATTGGCCCGATTTCTGTTTCTTTCAGCATTTCTCCCCGCAGGCCATGAGTGAAGACATACTGCAGGGTGGATTTTTTCAGCTCCTGCGTCTTCTTGATAATGGATTCCTGAATCTCAATGGCCTGTTGAATCTTGAAAAGAACGGCGGCGATTTTTTGTTGTTCGGATAGCGGAGGAATTTGAATTGGAAATTCTCTTAACGAGGCCCACGAAGTTCGTGGGTGGTTAACGCCGTTAGTTGTTTGCTTGGCGTATTGGATAAATTCATCGGTATGTAACAGACCAAGAACAAAAATCGGCGGGATTCTATTCTTTGGCGTCAATACGAGAATATCCGTCGAACAAATTCCATCCACTTCCATTACAGAAGCTTTATCCAGATAAGGACGAAGTTTTCCATAAAGGAGGTCATTAATGGCAAAACGATTTTTTAAACTAACGACTTGGTCCGGTTTTCCGAATGCTTTAACGAAAAAACGACTGGATTCAATATGTTCTAAGCCTACATAAACGTTCAGGCCAGAATCGCAAGGCCTGCAGGAGTTTTGCTTCAGCGAGCACAAATCCTCTAACGTGCCATGTTTCCAGTCTTGCGGCATATCCATAATCACCCCTGTACAAGAAGTTTAATTTTATTACTCCGGCAATAAATCATCCTCAAGGGCATTCATGCCCACGAAAGCGAGTATCCGGGGACTGGATGCCGGATCAAGTCCGGCATGACACTAAAATTCTTTTGTTTCCACTCTATGTTGATATCTTCTTTATGCCTCATTGTACTTCCCAATGGCCACCTTTCTTAGGACCAACACGCTTCAATCGCCCGTCCTTTTTCAATTTGCGCAAATTCCAGTCAATGCCTTTAATTGTCAAATTCAGTTGTTTTGCCAATTCTTCTCTGGTTATTGAGGGTTTCTCTTTTATTAAGTATAGAATTGATTCCCCAGTTTTTACCCTAGTTTCTACCCCAGCTTTTACCCTAGTTTCTACCCCAGTTTTCTGGGTGGTCTTGAACACCGTCACCATGACCCCAACGGCAATTTCCTCAAATTTTGGATGGGGCAGATTGTAAGCGAGGCAGGAATTGATAATCCGCTTTATACCCGAGCCGTACTGTTCAATCTCGTTAGCTTCTTTGAAAATCCTGGTGATCTGTTTGTTTCTTGCCACAGAACGGTAATCGCCGCGGAGCAGGCGATCTACAGTGACGCCTGGCATCAGTTTCCCAGGGTTATAGAATTCGATCCGGTCATTGAATATCTTGATAATGGAATTCGAAGGAGAGCGATAATCCCGATGAACAATCATATTGATGACGATTTCCCGGAGGGCGTCAAGGGGATAATCCCACCGATCTTCCCGTTCCGGTTTCCCGGTGATAATGAATTCCTTGTTGATGTGCTTGGTGATAAATGTAAGGACATCATCAATCTCCTGAAAAAGGTCGCCTGAGATAACGACGCCGTCCTTAATGATCGTTTCCGATTGAAACAACCCGGCGTTAATGTCGCTTAAAAGGTATTCCTCCTTATTAAAGAGCAAATAGCAGCCGAAGGTAATGCTGCCATCTCGCAGGAGGTTATGTTTTTTCAGGACGGTTATGGGATCATCTTTAATTGGATTTTTCCGGTGCGTATTTGCCCGGTCTATGAACTGTCCGACCTTTTCCAGGGAAATGTGATCAAGCGTATGTTCACGATCAATGTAATAGTCCCAACTGGTGTTAAGCGTCTGCAGGTGCTGATTGGCAACCTCGTCAGTAGTCATCAGATGATTGGTGTTTTTGCGCCTGATATAGTATCTTCCCCGAAAGGCAACAGGCTTGACCGGGTATTCGGGAACTTTAAACCATGCGACTGATTTGCCGCCTGCGTTTTCAATTTCGACTGTCGGCACAACAGCAGAATCAGTCTTTGTTTTGATTTCATTCAGCCATTGAGGAATGGTTTTTTGGGAAACAGAAATGCCCTTCACGGTTCCATCATCAGCAATACCCACAAAAACCGTTCCTCCGGAAGCATTCGCAAAAGCAGTGAGAGTTTCGATCACGGCATCATTGAACGATTCCTTGAACTCAACTGTTTCAGATTCTCCTGAGAGGACGATTTCTTCAATATTCATTTCCTGTACCCCATTTTTTTGAAAATCTCCTGTAAATCCGCGCCTGTTTCATCTGCTTTCGTTTCCAACATATCAAGTTCATCCAAAATATCCGTTATCGGCCTGTAGGTTTCCCCTTCATTTATATCCACATATCTCGATGGAGACAGGTTGAAATCATTCTCCGCGGCCTCTGCTGTCGTGATAACTTTGACGAACTTATCGGCATTCTCACCTTTGATGAAGGCATCGGCTATCTTACGGATATTCTCATCGGGAATATAGTTTTTCGGTCTTCCTTTCTTGAATTCCCGGCCGGCGTTGACCAGAATAATTTTTCCCTGCCGCACCTTCGGTTTGGCTTTGTTGAAGAAGATGATGATTCCAGCGGCGGTGGTGTTGTAGAAAAGGTTGTCCGGCAGGAGGATCACCCCTTCGATCCAGTCCTTTTCAACAAACCACTGGCGGATTTTCTTCTCCCGGTCTTCGCTTTTGCTTCCGCTGCCACGCGTTACGGCCCCTGTGTCGAGGACGATGGCGGCGCGGCCATGTGTATTCAGAGATGCGGCTGTATGTTGTAGCCATGCCCAGTCCGCCTTGCCGGTGGTGACTCCTCCCTGTGATTCAAACCGGTCGAAGGGATCATTTTCATAGACCGACGGATCAAAGGGCTGGTTCCACATTGGATTAGCCACGACGATGTCAAATTTCTTCAGGCTGGAATCCGAGTCTTTAAATTTCGGATTGGTCATGGAGTTGCCGCGGACTATCTCGCCTTCCATGTCGTGAACGACCATGTTCATCCGTGCGATGGCATAACTGGACCCCGTCAGCTCTTGACCATAAAGCTTCAGCGGCCTCTGAATCTTGATCTCCCGCTCCTGTAAAGCTAATTCGCATTTGATAAGCAGTCCTGCCGAACCGCTGGCAAAATCATAAGCCTCTTCTCCCTGGCGGGGGCGCAGTATGTATGCCATCAGCCATCCCACCTCCGTAGGGGTGAAAAATTCACCGGCGCTCTGGCCCTGACCTTCGGCGAATTTACGCAGGAGATATTCATAAGCCCGGCCAAGAAAATCCGGCTCCACGTCGTAAAGTCCTAAACGGTAGCGGGGGTCGGAAAGGGTCTCGATCACGCCGGACAGCGCCTTATCGCTGATTTCACGTTCTCCACTGCGGGTTTCGTTATAATCAACAATATCGATCACGCCCGTTAAAGACGGATTGGCCTTAGCGATCGCCCGAACGGTCATTGTGAGCTGCTCGCCAAGTGTTTTTGGTTTGTGATCTTTGGGCCAGCCGAACACTTCACGGCCGCTGACAACCGGCCAGCGTGCTTCTGTGGGAATATAAAACCGGACAAGTTGATGATCGGATTCGATGATTGACAGAGCTGTTTCCTTATCACCATAGGTTTCGGCGAGCCGCTCAATTTCGTCCTCGAAAACATCAGACAGGCGTTTGATAAAAACAAGGGGCAGGATGTAATCCTTGAACTTTGGTGCGTCTTTTTCGCCACGAATGGAACAAGCCGCGCTCCACAGCATTTGCTCCATGGACTTTGTGCTCAGTACATCCTCTTTAGACAACTTACGACGTCGATTCTTATGGTTTTCACCAATATCACCTGCGCGCTCAAGGTCGAAACCAGAGTCTTCTATTAACTTTAAAATCGCTTTTCTGGCTTTTCCACGAGGGGATATTTTCTCGTTTTCCCAGCGATTTACAGTTGCAAAAGAGACCTTTAGTTTTGCAGCTAATTCTTCCTGGCTGAGATTCAGTTTGCTTCTGAGTTCTTTAACGACTCTGCTTATATCTTTGCTATCCAGCATAATAATCTCCATTTATTTTTGCATTATGCTATAGCAATATAACATTTATGTCAAGAGATTTTTAAACTCGTTGTTTTGGTTAACCTGAATGTGACCTTCGATTGTCAGGGGAAAATCCCTATCGTCGGAATAAAAGCAAATAATATTCAGTGGTTAAATTGATGTGTTGAAAGGTAACACGATTACCCGTTGGATGATCTTGGAAACTACAAATATTTAAACCAATCTGTATTTCTGGATGCCTGGATTATTCTTTTCTTTGGTTAAAAGCTGCTTTTCCTCAAGAAATCTTAAATGTGAAATGGCCTCTCCAGTCGCAAACCATTTTTGCGCAACCGGGAAATCATTCCACGAATCGAACTTGATATCCCATGTCATAAAGGATGCAACCTCGAAGGCGCTTCCTGATCCCTTTTTTAAAATAACAAGTATCTCTTCAGCTCTTTTTTCATGATGCCTTTTTAATTCATCAATTCTATCCTTGTGTTCCTTAAAAAGCCTCCTGTGGCCCGGAAGCACAAGATCGACATCAAGTTTACGTACCTTGTCGAGACTTGAAAGATACTTTTCGAGAGGATTTTCCTTATCTGACCAGCACTGAATATTCGGAGTTATATCGGACAGGATATGATCCCCTGCTATCAGGATTTTTTTGCCGGCCTCATAAAGGCAAATATGTCCCAGGGTGTGACCCGGAGTTTCAACACATTCAAAACAGTAATTGCCATAAGTAATTGTTTCCCCGTCTTCAAGAACACTCATATCCGGCATCCAGTCCGAACCATATTTATATCCGGGATGCTGGTGAAGGGCGGTTCTTAATTCGTTTTCCGGAAAACCGTTTTTTCCGGCATACTCAATCATCGGCTCGAATCCTTCCCATGATTCTATGATCTCCTTATCCGGCCTGCTGAAGTATATTTTGCTTGTTTCAGCAGCAAGCTTGGAAATAAGCCCGAAATGGTCTGCATGAAGATGCGTTATGAAAAAATCGCAATCCGCGAGATCCACATTTATTTCCTTCAGGCCGTTATTCATCGCGTCAAGGCACTCTTTACGGTTAAAACCCGTGTCTATAATGAGGTTTCTGTCATCTGATTTTACAACATAAGAATTGAGGTATTTTAACGGGCTTTCCGGAAGCGGGATTTTTATCCGGTAAAGGCCGGGGAATATTTCTTCAGTCATTTATTTAATTCCTTTATTATTATGCCAGCCGAATCAAAGAGTTCAGCATTTTCAGGCCATCTATCCTTTTCAATCCATTTGCCGGTGCGTGCTTCAAAAGAGGATGTGAAAAGGGCCTCTTTTGCAGGCAATGTGCCGCCTGCTATTATTATCTTATCATCACGGCATACGGAAAACGGATCAACAATTATCATTCCTATATCATCATAACTTATCAATTTCTTTGTTTTGAATTTGCGGCGGAATTCGCCGGCGACACCGCACACTGAGCCATCAAAAAGCCACCCGGGCAATTTGCCGTGTTTCGGTTCAATATTGTTTAAAACCTCGGCAAAACCGTCCGTTGCAATGATAACTCTAAATTTCCTGTCTTTCAGGGTGAAAGTTGAAATGCCGGGAACATTTTTACTCCTTCCGGCAAAGTTCATATCCGGAACAGTTTTAAATATTATTGAACCGTCCGAAGAATCCGCAACGATAACCATGCTGTCTCCGCCACTTGAAATGTAGGCAGTGACTTCTTTTCTGTTTTTATAAAAAGCGACGAAACTGAAAGTGCATTTATGCGTATACTTCTGTTTGCCATATATCACTTCAATACTTTTTTTTAATTCAGAGATATCCTGTGATACATCTTGTTCAGAAAGAACTCCTGCAAGCCTTTCAAGCAGAATCCTCGAAGCCTGGGGATACCGCTCACTTCCATCAGAAACGGCAAAAATCAGGCGGGAAAAATCAAGAAGAAGGCAATCCCCGTTTCCAAATCCGCTCTCAACCTTATCGCTACCGGTTATAAGAAGAGCGCTTAAAGCACCTTTCTGCCTCACCATCCGCTTTACAGGATTTATCAACAAGAGATTATCCATATGCCTGAAATCATTCAATCAATAATCTTAAAGCAGAGAATATCTTTCACATTCCCCTTTCTTTCTTCGGAAAAAACCGGCTCAACCCTCGCCCCGATCTTTATTTTCGATTCATCTTCAATGCTGATATAGTGTTGAAAAAGAGTGTCGGCACCGTCAAAGCGTAT
>JAHJQU010000329.1 GCA_018819005.1 Pseudomonadota bacterium
AACTATGACGCAGCCAAAGCAAATCTATAAGCGTGGCCATATCGTCTTAATGCTCTTTCCCCATTCCGATTTGCGGACAGCCAAAACACGTCCGGCATTGGTTGTTCAAGCCGATAACCTTCAGACCGAACTGCCGCAGGTAATTGTGGCCATGATAACCAGTCGGATGCTTCGCGCTCAACACAAGAGCCGTGTTATTGTCCAGCTTACTACACTCGAAGGACAGCAATCGGGCTTGCTCACGGATTCGGTTGTCATGACTGATAATCTGGCTACCGTTGCCGAATTTGAAATTGACCGAATTATTGGGACACTTCCAATGGGTAACATTGATGCAGCTTTGCGGCATACCTTGGGATTGTAAGGTGACAATGGCAGCGGACAGTGAGCCGCACAGGGTGGTCTATTTCTGGCACAGGGTCGGCAACGGAATTCTGACACTCCTCTCTAACATGTTCACAAATCTGAATCTCACGGATATGGGTATTTAGGGGACGTCTTAAACATTTAAACTTATTTATCAAGAAGCAAATATTTATTAGCCGTTGCGAGTTTCTCGCCCCTTATTACAGCTTTCCCAACAGCCGTTACCGAAAGATTCAGTCAGCGGTAAAGCGATATCATTGTTGCTCTCAACTCGCTAACTGTTCGCGTAAATGATAATCAGGACCGCAAAAAAGGCAATAAATGCGAACGCGTATTCCCTGGCGCGACTCCTCGATAGGATGCTGGATAATGGAAAAACTAGGTCTGGATCAGGGATGGACAGGATTGTTACATTACCAATTTCAACTCAAGGCTCTTTTCTGTAATTCATCTTTCTTAACCTCTCGCAGAGCACGCAGGTGGAGACATCAAAATATAAGTTAATTGCCGATTTCTGTGACGAGGGGATAGCGAAGGGGCAGTGGTTACTGTTAGAGAAGAACGGGGCAAAAAGCGCAAGGCTAAAAGGCTGGAAGACAGTAAGATTAAAGGGGTTTTTTCAGATCATCGAGCAGGATACGGAATTGATCGTAAACATCTCTCCTATGACCAATATGATAAATATCGATGGTAGCATTTTCCTCATCCACGGCGTATAGAATTCTGTATCTTTTCGGTTTGAAGGATTTGAAACCTGCCAGTTCTTCGTGCAAATCATCGCCCATGAATGGATTTTTTTGAAGCGTCTTCAGTGCGTCTTTGATCAGTTTTTTGGTTTCCGGGGATAGCCGGGATGCCAAGCGGGATGCTTCGGGGGTGAACCGGATCTGAAAACGTTTCATTCTGAGAAAACCTTATTGAAATCCACCCATTTTTCCGATTTTGCCTGTTTGATGGAATTGCGGATTGACTGCATGGCCTTTTCATCTGAAAGGATGTCCACGGTCTCCAAAAGGCTTTTGAATTTTTTCATGCTGATCAAAACGGCCTCGGGTATACCATTTTTGGTAATGGCGATGGCATCATCCGAGTCACTGATCTTCCGGATCAGGTCTAAAAATTCATTTTTAGCTTTAGTGACCGGAATGTACTCTTGAATTGTCTGCATGGGTCGATCTCCTTTTTGGCTTGCCATTTTTATGGATATAATAATGGACATTTCGAGATAAATCAAGAATAAAAAATAGGGTACGGGCACCGGGGTTGGGTAGTATTTAGGGCTTTAAACTTATAAACTTATTTATCAAGAAGCAAATATTTATTAGCCTTTGCGAGTTTCTCGCCGCATATTCCCTGCCGCCTGGAAATCGCCACCGGATATTGAGATCGAAGCCATTGTCTTTGTTTATCATTTTCACCTCTACGTGTGCTGTGCCAAGAGCATATAGCAGATTCTCTGCGGGCTGTAAAAAGAAAACATAGAAATATTAATTTATCTGGCTGTGGAAACGCATGGATCAGGGTGGGATTACAGCATGGCCGGGGCCAGCAAAGTATCAATCTGCTGAAAAACTGTGTTGAGATCAGAAATACAGCGCGAATGAGTTTTGAGACATAGCTTTTGATATAAAAATAATCACCAAGACACTTTATTTAACACGTTTATCTCCTCGAAGTGTTCATCTCGTGAGACCAGGATCAGTTCATGCTCCAATGCCAGTGCAGCAATCCAGATATCATTTTCCGGGATGGGATGTCCTTTTTTATGCAACAGGTTCTTGATGTATCCATATTGTCTGCTTGTGCCGATATCACATGCAAGAACAGTATTGCAGGCGGCAAAATTTTCAATACGCGCAGTATTTGCCCTGGGCCGTCCAGACTTGCAAGCGCCAAAAAACAGCTCTCCGATAACAATTGCCGGAATGAATATTTCTCTTGCTTTGGCAATATGCTTTTTGACAAATGGGTCTTCTGCAAAGAGGGCGATTATAATATTGGTATCAAGAAGATATTTACCACTCATTCAGGTCCACCTTCTCACATCCTTCTTCTATAGCCTTCTTCATCGCCTTAAGATCATCAGCGGGGATGCTCCCTGCAAAGGAAAGAAGCTGCTTGCCCGAGACGCCTTTCGGACCAGTCACAGCAAGTGCACGTGCAAAATCGAGTACACGCCTCTGATGCTCATAATCGAGCTGTCCAATCTGATTAATGATATCTTTTTTAACCGTTGTATCAAGCATGGGGAACCTCCTAACGGTAAAGTATATGAATCTGCATGCTCTTAATTTTACAATACCAGATCAACCATTAAGAAATCAAGACCTATCAAAAACCTATCAAAGACCTGTAATAAAAACCCGGGGCGGGTGGGGCCATCAAAGTATCAAACTGCTGAAAAACTGTGTTGAGCGGAGAAACAGAAAATTGTAGTTAAATTAAAGAATTAAGGGAGTATTTAGGGGACGTCTTAAACTTTTAAACTTACTCATCAAAAAGCAAATATTTATTAGCCTTTGCGAGTTTTCTCGCCGCGTATCCGAAAGATTCAGTCAGCGGTAAAGCGATATCATTGTTGCTCTCAACTCGCTAACTGTTCGCATAAATGATAATCAGTACCGCAAAAAGGGCAATAAATGCGAATGCGTACTCTCTGCCACCGGGAAACCTCCACCATATCTTCAGATCGAACCTATTGTCTTTGTTGATCATTTTCACCTCTATGTATTCTGTGCCAAGAGCATATAGCAGATTCCATGCAGGCTGTTAAAAGAAAACATGTAGGAGGAGAAATAATCCTGAATCACGTGCCGGGGGAAACACCTTGACACACAATCGCCTCACCTTTATACTCACATCACCTGAACGCAAATGCTTCTCAATAAAGAGAAATTGAGAGAAAATGATGTTCAAGAACATTTATACGGGCAACCGGGTCCTTGTTACAGGACATACGGGCTTCAAGGGTTCCTGGCTTTGTATCTGGTTGAAGGAAGGTACCGCCCGCAGATACGGAGAATGTTCAAAAAAATTGACAAGAACCTGGCGATGCAGAGCGGCGATCACTGATAACACCCATGATGTCATCGGTGATCTGACTTATTTGCTTGTACGACGGATCTGAAACTTCGTGTAATCCACACTTTATAAACGTATAATGTTGCAGGTAAACAATTATGGAAAAGCAAGAAATAATCAAAATCATCAGAAACAGCAAGCCCGAGATGGAATCCCATTACGGAGTCCAGCGGCTCGGCTTGTTTGGCTCCTATGTCAGGGAGAAGCAGAGCAAGAGGAGTGATATCGATATACTCGTCGCGTTCAACCGTGATATCGACCTCTTCGACTTTTTGGACCTGCGTGAATTTCTCGAAAGCCAGCTCAGTCTTAAGGTTGATCTGGTCATGGAGTCCGCTCT
>JAHJQU010000330.1 GCA_018819005.1 Pseudomonadota bacterium
CTGAGCAGAATGCCTTATCTCCCGATCCCGTGATAATGACAACTCTTATATCGGATCTGAATCTCAAAGCTTCAACCTGATCCCTCAAAGAATGCAGCATGCTGAAATTTAAAGAATTCATTGCCTGTGGACGGTTTAACGTAAGCGTCATTACACCCTCTTTTTCTTCTGCCAGGAGAACCTGTTCTTCCGTCATAGCAATCCCTCCATTATGACTTTTTATAAACCTGTTATATGAAATATGAGCGAGCGCTCGGTCATATTTTATTCAGTTTATCCTTTCAGGTTTATTTTTGTCAATATTTTTCTTGAATCTTTGCCCGGGCGGCATATTATTCATAAACAAATAATATAAATAATAAAAACAGTATGATAAATATAATGCCGGCCCTGTTTTTCTATTGTGGAACAGGTTAAATGGAAGAAAATCTTACATCTTGACAAGTAAAAAAGATGCATGATATCAACCTATGAGTGAGCGCTCGCTCGGATCTCTAATTTATTGAACTTTTCCGCAATAAGGCGTAAGCAGGCTATCGGAGATTATGCAGGAACTTCAAAGAACAAAAGATATTCCGACCCAGGTAAAGAATCTTGACCTTGTTGAAAAAAGACGGCGGCAGATTGCCGAAGCCGCCGTTAAGCTTTTCATTGATAAGGGTTTTCATAAAACATCGACAAGGCAGATTGCAAAGGCCGCAGGGGTTTCAATAGGATCTCTTTATGAATATATAGCGTCAAAAGAGGATATTCTCTATCTCGTTTGTGATTCAATCCATGTCGAGGTAGAAAAAAGAGTAACCGATGTAATGACAAAATCATCGAGAGGAAGGGACGCCCTTGCTGATATCATCCGAGAGTATTTCATGGTTTGCAACAAAATGAGTGATTTTATCCTTCTTATTTATCAGGAAACACGGTCCCTTCCGCTCCAGTGGCAAAAGAAAGTATTGGAGAATGAACTCAGGATAACGGGCCTCTTTGTTGAGGCTATTGCCCGCCTTGTCTCACAGGGATACATTGCTCCTCTTGATGAAAGGGCGATAGAGCTTGCCGCCCACAACATATCCGTCCTGGGACACATGTGGACATTCAGGCGGTGGTTTCTTGCCCGCCATTACAGTCTTGAAGATTATATTGAATATCAAACCGAATTCATCCTCAGCATATCAGGGCAAAAAAAGAACCAGGCACTATTAAAGGAGGGCGCATGAGCGTTGAAGTAAATGTCTATAAGCCCAGGCATAATATAAGGATAGTCACAGCAACATCCCTTTTTGACGGACATGATGTATCCATTAATATAATGCGCAGGATACTTCAGGATACAGGAGTTGAAGTAATACATCTCGGACATAACCGGTCGGTAGAAGAGATTGTCGAAGCAGCCATTCAGGAAGATGTCCAGGGAGTAGCCGTTTCCAGCTATCAGGGCGGGCACATGGAGTTCTTTAAATACATGTTAGATCTTCTCCGTGATAACGGAGCTTCCCATATCAGGGTATTCGGCGGAGGCGGCGGAGTCATCGTTCCGGACGAAAGCAGGGAACTGGAAGCGTACGGAGTTGCGAAGATATACTCGCCGGAAGACGGGGCCAGGCTCGGACTCCAGGGAATCGTCAACCATATGGTGGAGATGCTTGATTTTCCGACTGTTGATGAGAAGAAAGTTGACATTACCGGCCTTTCTCCGGACAACAAACTGAAGATCGCACATCTTATAACGGCAGTTGAACTTGCAAAGAACAACGGAAACCTCTCCGATTTTATCCCGCTGCTTTCCGAAGGCAGAAAGAGCAATGTTCCGGTTATAGGCATCACCGGAACGGGCGGGGCCGGAAAATCATCGCTTACCGACGAGATAATCCTTCGGCTCATTCGTGACATTCCGGAAATCAAAGTTGCAATTATAAGCTGTGACCCGTCCCGCAGAAAGTCAGGTGGCGCTTTGCTGGGGGACAGGATACGCATGAACGCGATCGGCACCCCCAGGGTGTATATGCGATCGATTGCAACCCGCATGTCGGATACGGTGATTCCTGAAGCTCTTCCGGAGGTTATCGATGTCGTGAAAGCTGCAGGATTTGATATTGCGGTTGTTGAAACGGCGGGTATCGGACAGGGCGATTCAAAGATAATAGATCTTGTGGACGTATCAATTTACGTTATGACAAGCGAGTTTGGCGCAGCCTCGCAGCTTGAAAAAATAGATATGCTTGATTTTGCCGATCTTGTTGTCATCAACAAGTTTGAAAAACGTGGGGGTGAAGACGCCCTTCGTGACGTGAGCAAGCAGGTTCAGCGGAACAGGAAAGCCTGGGAAAAACGGCTTGATGAAATGCCTGTCTTCGGAACGATAGCATCAAAGTTTAATGACGATGGCGTTACGGCATTGTACCATGAGATCTTAGACAAAGTCTTTGAAAAAAAAGGAATAAAATTGATTTCAGGGCTTCCCCGTCCGGACCAGAAAAAATCGACATCCAAGACGATTATTATTCCCCCGGAGCGAACACGTTATCTCTCTGAAATTGCCGATATGCTGAGGAACTATCACAGAGAGACAAAAGAGCAGTCCGGGGCA
>JAHJQU010000331.1 GCA_018819005.1 Pseudomonadota bacterium
AACAGCGATTTTCACAGAAGTATAAGCGTCATTAAATAATCCCTCTTTTTATCTTACCATAAGCTGTATATCCCGCACAAATAAACAACCTTCCGATTTCAATCCTGAAAAAATATAGTGTAATTATGACGCTTATAGGTATTAAAAGACGGTTATTATTTTTCAATTAGTTTAATCTATGATACTAAAAATTGACCAAATTGCCTTATTTTACTACCATTTTTATATCTCCTCTTGACAATAATATAAAATTATGATACAATTTCACAAGCATATAACCGTCATATTTTAACTATCAATAAAGGAGGCAAAATGGACCTAAAGGATTTTTTTATTAAGGATGTCTCTCCCCGGCAGAAACAGTATGAAGCATTAAGAGCGTTCGCTTTTAAGGAGGGAAGTATTGAGAAAATAGCGTTGCGGTTTAAGTACACGGTCAGTTCTTTAAGGGTTCTGATCAGCAAACTTTACCATGGCCAGCACATTCTTTTCCCGCCGGTAAAGAGAGGGCCAAGGAAAAGGAGACTATCTGAAGAGATACAAAACCTGATATATACCTTGCGCAGGAAGAAAAGATTGAATTCACAAGGTATTACGGAAGAGTTAAGGAAGAGTAATATCTCTGTCGGTGTACGAACCGTAGAAAGAATATTATCTGAGGCCGGATTTCCCAGACTTCATCGCAGAAGTTATCAGGAGATGGGTATTAGTAAAAAGGGGAAGATCATTCCGGCCCGTGCCCAAGTTTTGGATATCTCAACACTACAGCCGTTTCGGGCAGAGTGTCAGGTGGCCGGTGTTTTCTTCTTTCTTCCTTATCTGATAGAAAGCGGAGTGCTTGATATTATAGCGAAGGTTAGCTTGCCGGAGTCAAATGACATTGGAAAAAGGCAAGCGGCCCTATCAATGTTATTGTTAAAGCTTCTGGGAAAAGAAAGACTAAGCCACATTGACCAATACAATACCGATAACGGATTTGGGATATTCGCCGGATTGAATGTCCTTCCTAAACCAACCTATATGATGAGTTATTCTTGCCGGACATCTGCCAAAGATATCCTGATTTTTCAAAAAGAGATCATTGATAATTTTCTTAAGAGGTATCCGCAGCTATATGAAAGTAAGACCATTAACTTGGATTTCCATTCTATTCCTCATTTTGGTGAAGAATCGGAAATGGAAAAGGTGTGGTGTGGAAGTAGAAATAAAACCATGAAAGGAGCCAATACCTTTTTTGCCCAGGCCGGGGATAAAAAAACCTTATTGTATACACGAGCAGACATAAAAAGAAAAGAGTCGTCAGAAGAAATACAAAGATTTATAGACTTTTGGATTGATGTGAAAGGAGTTGTAAAAGAAACACTGGTATTTGATTGCAAACTGACCAGGTATGATGTTTTACAGGATCTGGATGAAAGAGGAATAAAATTTATTACCATCAGGGGAAAAAGTAAGAAATTGGTAGAAAAGACAATGGAAATTCCCCAGGAGAAATGGCAAAAGATATACCTGAATATTCCCAAGAGGAAATATAAACGGATATATGTTTATGAAAGTCCATTGTATTTGAAGAACTGGAAAAATCCGTTACGTCAAATAATCATGAAGGAACACGGCCGAGCAGAACCCAGTTACGTAATAACAAACAATCGGGAATTAAAGATCGAGACAGTTATCGAAATCTACGGGAAAAGGTGGCGTATCGAAAATAAACTGAGTGAGTTGGTAAAATTCTTCAATATAAATAGTTTATCATCGCCACTAATGATTCGGATACACTTTGACCTTTTATGGACAATAATAGCGGATACGTTATATCATATATTTGCTCAAGATTTGCGGAGATTTGAAAATTGTCTTGCTCCAAAAATATTCAGGAATTTTGTGGATATGCCAGGAATTGTTGAATATAACGGAAAAGAATTTGTGGTGAAGATACGCAAACGCGCCAACACCCCAATTCTTTTAAGTGTGGAAAAATTACAAGCTCCGATAAAAATTCCCTGGCTGGGTAATCGTCCCTTAAGAATTATTTGGACTGCATAATTTTGACGGTTATAATATCTGTGAAAATCGCTGTTAAAACAGAAACGTGAGGCCTGACAAAAACCCATTCTTTGTGATACCATATCCTACATAAGGAGGTAAAATGCCCAGAATTTCTGTCTATCTGCCCGAAGAATTAGAAAACCAGCTTTTCTACCAAGCAAAAGAGAGGAGGGTGCCAGCCTCTCGGGTGGTTCAGGAAGCCCTGAACGAATGTTTCCGGTCCGGCCGGAAGAAGAAAGCAAAGGAGGCGGTAATTAAACTTCTTGCCAGAACCTCTTTTGAGCCCTGGGGAAAAATCCACCAGGAAAGGACTGCCGCTGATGTTGGTCGGAGTTGATGCCGGTTTCTTTTATTGTTTGAAAAATGGGGACCTTCTGGCAAAAAAAGTCTGGTCGGAACATGAGGTAGTCGTTTCGGTTATTACAGAAATTCGGGCGAGAAAGCCCTCGGTTTTAACCACAGGGATGAATCACAGGGATGAATTGCCCTTGACAAATTTGTAGATTAGTGGTAACAGGTTAGCTTCAGAAAGTAGGAAAATCCGCAAACCCTTTACAGGATTGTTTTTAGGTTAAGAATTCCCCGCTTTCACTCATCGTTCAGAATTCAAGAAGTTTTTGTCACCACC
>JAHJQU010000332.1 GCA_018819005.1 Pseudomonadota bacterium
AGCCTATAGTCCCGAGGACCGTGTCTTTTGACCGGGGTGTTACTAATAAGATTTTCATATCTTTCTAAACCATAATAATTTCAACCTTTCTAAATAATCCGATTCAAATTTTTTCCCACAAAACAACAAGCCAATTCTTTGTTCAATCGCTCCCTTAAACCAGATTAGAGTTATTCTTAATTTCTGTTTAGCAGTCGCATGACGACGAATTGTTCTCATTATATTTAAAATACTCTGATTTCTAATCTCTTCTTGCAGTATTTTATTTTTCTTGAAAGTACCATATCTTTTATGATAAACGACAGAGGTTGGCACATATTTTGCTTTCCAGCCCGCTTTATACGCTCTCCAGGATAATTCAGCATCTTCATAATATGAGCCGAAACTTTCATCAAATAAACCTGTTTCTTCCAGCATCTTTTTTCGATAAAGGCAGGCGCCGGCACAAGCACCTACAACATCCGGTTTGTCATCGTATTGTCCAGTGTCGGTTTCATTACCACCTCTATCACCTATCATTCCCAGTCCATCAACAAATATATGTCCTGTAGAATCAAGAATTCCGGGGTTGTCCATCCTTAACATTTTTGACGCACAAATGCCGATTTTATTATCCGACGATATTATTTTTACCAACTCGCTCAAGTATTTTTTTTCCACTTTTGTGTCATTATTAAGCAGCGCTATATATTCTATAGTTTTATCTTTTAACGCGGTTTCCATTGCTATATTATTTGCTTTTGCGAAACCATAGTTTTTATCAAGCGGGATAATCTCCACATCAGGATAATTTTTTTTAACAAATTCTATAGAATCATCAGTTGAGCCATTATCGACCAAAATAATTTTAAAATTCCTGTATGACTGGTTAAAGACAGACCTTAAACAGTCACTGAGATATTCTTTTCCATTCCAGTTTGCGATGATAATTAAAACATTCGGAGTCATTTTGTCGGTTTCCAATCTTAATCAAATAATGCTTTTGCAATCCTCGACAATAATGTCGCAGGCGAGAGAGACGCCGTCAGAGTATCCAGATATTTATAATCCACTCCTTTAATTTTAGGAATAAAATTTGCCGTCCTCCCGATCTCAAAAGGATCCTCCCTCAAAAGCAGGCCGTTTTTAATACAATAATCATAAACATCTGTTCCTGGAATAGGTGTAAAATAAAAAGGACTCGGATACTCCGGTTTTATAGTTTTTATCATTCTTATTGTATCTCCCGCTTCTTCTTTGGTCTCAGTCGGAAGCCCCAGCATAAAGGTTGCAAATATCTTAATTTTATGCTTTTTACATATCTCAGCCGCCTTATAATTTTGTTCTACCGTGGTCCCCTTGTTAAGGAGGTCAAGGATCCTCTGATTGCCGCTTTCAAACCCTATCACAAGCCAGTTCAATCCCACCTCTGAAAGCCTTTTTATCATTTCTTCATTTTTACATATTATATCGGCTCTGCTGCAAGCGGCTATTTCCGCATTAAATCCTTCTTTCTTGTATGCATCGCAAAATTTATATATCCAGCCGGGAGAAACCGTAAAGGTGTCATCCCACCATGTGATGCTCTTAAAGTCATACTTGCTCCTTAAATCCCGCAATTCCTGAATTACATTCTCAACACTTCTAATTCTAAAATAACGCCCGAATACAGATCTTTCCGCAGGCTGGCAATAAGAACAGTTATATGGACACCCCCTTCCGGCAATCATAGTTACGTGAGGAAAAGGATGCCAGGGAGCAAAGTAACAATTTAGTTCTCGTTTATAGTCAAATAATTCTCTGTCTATATTGGGAAGGGAATCCAAATCAGGAGTTATGCCCTTAGATATTCTCGGGAAGGACTCTCCTTTTTTTAAAGCATCCAGGAGCGCTGTAAAAGTAATTTCACCCTCACCTGTGATCACATGGTTAATATTGTCATTCTTTAAAAGTTCTTGCGGAAACACTGTGGCAAATATACCGCCTGCTACGGTTACTATCTTTGGATTTATTGTTTTTATCACTTCAAAAGCTTTTAATGCCGGCTTGTGATCCAGATACGATACGGAGATGCCTATTACATCCGGATTTTTGAGGGTTATTATTTTTTCAAATTGCTCCCATGAATCCAGGGTTCTCATATCTATTAAATCCACTTCATGGCCTTCTCTTTTTGCGTATACCCCTATGGAGGCAAGCCCATGCTGGATCCACTGCAGTTCTCCATTAAGAGGGAACTGTTTTGTTTTCCCGAAGCCCGCAATGCCTATTCCCGGATAAATCAAAGTTATTTTCATAAATTAAATTTCCTTATATTTTATTATTGTTGGCAGTAATTTTCTCCAAAGTTCCATATCGGAAACACTAATATAGCCGCTTTTCCAAATTAACCATCCATAAACGCACATATAGAGAGTTCCTGTTAAACAGATAAAAACCAGGGAAGGGTTTCCAATTTGATGGAATATAAGTAAAGGAATAAATAAAGACACTAACCCGACCAAAATTGGCAGGAATAAAAACTTTTTCATGCTTTGGATAAGACTTATCTCTGTAATTTTATGGAAAATAGCCAAAAATATTACTGAACAAATAATGAAGGAGATACAAGTCCCCAAAACGGTTCCATAATATCCAAATTTGATGATTAAAGTAATGCTTAGAGTCAACTTCATTATCGTAGAAAGGACAGAGATATACATTCCATATTGCGGTTTTCCCATGCCGTTAAAAATATAAAACCCAGGGCCCGTCAAAAGATTAATAAAACCTGCAACAAGCAACAATTGCAATGTAAAAGCGGTTCTCTCATAACCAGCGCCCAACCAGGCCTGTATAAATGAATGGGCAAAAGTAAAACCCATAATAAATATCGGTGTTCCAGCCAAAATGAGATATTTCATGGACCGAAAATATAATTCCTGAAGTTTTCCTTTTTCACTCCTGGCATCTAATTCTGAGGCGGCAGGCATAATTGCCGAGATCAGCATCAAAGGCATCTCGCTAATTTTGGATGTTAAACCTTGCGCAACGGCATAGTAAGCGACAAATCCGATATTTAAAAAATACGCCAATAGAATTTCGTCAAGATGTGAATGAAGCAATGAAGCGATTTTAGTTATCTGAACCTTAGCCCCGAACCCGAACAATTTTTTAAGCATCGCTTTAGTAGACACCAATGGATTAAATCTTAGCTCCGGTAATATCCTAAAGGCAATAACAAGGCTGGCAACGCTGCTTATCAGCAAAACGATCCCATTATTGACCATCAAACCCGGCAAACTATATCCCTTCTCTAAAAAGAAAATTGTTCCGGCGATATTTGGTATTGAAACAGCAATTGCCACTTTATTGGAAATATCCATCCGCTGTAAGCCGCCCTGAATTGCTCCAAAAGGACTTAAAGCATTTGAGACGCTGAATAAAATAATTCCAAGGAAAAAAACAAATACCGATTCATTATACAAATGAGACGGGATCTTAAAAAATGTCAGCAGTGGATTTATCACAAAAAATGACAAGGTTATAAGGAATATCGCGAATATTGAATAAAAAACAAAACCTGTGTTAATAACCTGATTAATTTTTTCAAAATCTTTCTTTGCATAAAATTCAGAAATGTATTTTACAAAAGAGGTTCCGATTCCAAAATCCAGCAGGCCGAAGTAGCCTGTTAATACTCCGACAAGCGCCCAGATGCCGTACCGTTCAATACCAATATGTCTGATAATATAAGGCGTGAGGATTAAAGCGACTAATATCCCCCAAAACCGGCCGACTGCATTAAAAATAGTATTTTTAATGATTTTTTGAGAAATACTTTGTTCTTCCATCTGTATTTTTTTAAGGAATAGATTTTTTATCCGAATTTCTGCTGCTGCAAACCCGGCAAAGTTATAGAACCCGCCCCGTTAAACACCCGGCCAACCGCATCAAAGAGCGTGTTTTTGACTATTTTATGTGAAATGCTTTGTTCCATTTTTATGAGCCCGTGCCCGCGCTTTCCGGTCCCGCTTTAGCGCCCGCCGGGATGTCTTTGTGCAGCGCCATCACCAATGCGGTTAAAAACCAGACCGGTTCCATTATCCTGACCATAGTAAAATTATTGACCCCTATGGCCTGAAATAAAAACCCGGGAACAGTATACTTCCCGCCACTACGGCTTCGGCGGGTCCGCCGGGCTGTTTGGCGGAAATTCCCCGCCGGGGCAGTGTTGGGGGCGCGAGTTCCCCCCCTGGCTGAGTATGTTCATCGGGATAACACCTCCCAATGCCCGCCTTTGTCGGGGCCGATGCGCTTTTAGGAAACCTTTTTAAACTCCGGGGTTTGAGATTCGCCGGATTTAATAAGTTTTTCAAGTTCTTTGGGAGTCATAGAAACTGCCAGACGGCTAGGCGGCGTAATAACCTCCTGTTTCGAGACTGCCTTTGTATATTACTCTATTTTCACCCTGCCAACTCACCGGCCAGCTGTATACCGAAGGTCCGCCAGGCTGCAACTTCCGCGGAAGTTCTCCGCATGCTCTCTTTCCCGGCATAAACAAGGACATTGTCAACGTGTTTTTTGCCCGCAAGTTCCTTAAAATATTTCAAGCCTTTAAACTGCTCCTCAGAAAGGGTAACAGCCGATTTGATTTCTATGGCGGTCATTTTTAACCCGTCATCAACAAGACAGTCCACTTCATGGCCCACATGGTCGCGCCAGAAATACAGATTGCTGTGCCGGCCTCTGTTGAAAAGATTTTTAAGCAGTTCGCCCAGCGCCCAGGATTCAAAAATATAACCTCGCATGGGATGAACCGCAAGTTCCTCCGCTTTTTGAATTCCGAGCAAATGGCAAAGCAGGCCTGTATCGTAAAAATACAGTTTCGGACTTTTCATCAGGCGCTTGCCCATGTTTTCAAAATGCGGCGGCAACAGGTGCGCTATATAGCAGGTCTGGAGAACCGAGAGCCATGCTTTGGCTGTTGCGTGATTAATGCCGCAGTCGTTACCGAGAGCCGACAGATTCACAAGCTGCCCGCAGCGGGCGGCGCACATTTTAAGGAAAATCTGGAATTTGTGCAGGTCTGTCACCTTGAGAATCTGCCGGATATCCCGCTCCACATACGTGGCGACATACCCGGAATAGAATTCCTCCGGGGTAAGCTTTTTATCATAAACACGCGGATATCCCCCCTTAAAAAGGTTTTCCTCAAGCGTGGCGGGCAAATGCCGCCCGGCGGCAAGTTCGCCGGCGGAAAAAGGAAGAAGGTTTAAAAGCGCCACGCGGCCGGCCAGAGACTGGGAAACGCCCTCCAGCAGCATAAGATTATTTGAGCCGGTCAGGATATACATCCCATTACGCCCCGCTTCATCCACAATAGTCTGGATATATGACAAAAGAGAAGGCGCCCGCTGAATTTCATCAAATATGGCGGGGGCCGGATATTTCGACAAAAACAGCCGGGGATCAGCCAGGGCGAACTCCCGCGTGTCAAGGTTCTCCAGAGAGACATATTTATAGCCGGCGAAGGCGGCGCGCACAAGAGTGGTTTTTCCGGATTGCCTGGGGCCGGTCACGGCGATAACGGGAGATTTTTCCGCCAGCGCTTTTAACTTTGCTTCCAGGGAGCGTTTGATCATTGGTAGAAATCTGACGCCGGTATCCTATTCGGACCCGGTTTTCAGAAACCTCCTTTCAAACCGTGCTTGCGGTTTTCCCGCACACGGCTTAACGATAGTCTTCATTGCGCAGCGTACACAGCCTTCGGATATCGAAT
>JAHJQU010000333.1 GCA_018819005.1 Pseudomonadota bacterium
AAATATGCCCGGATCCTTTGCATCGACATTTCTGAACGCGGTATGATTCCTTTCTCTATCAGCAGGCTTCCGATGCTTTTATAGGGCCGTCCGTTTGAATTATGATAATGCACATTAATAGTTTCCCCATTCTCAAGTACTATTTTGCCTGATCCTTGGATCTGAAGAAAAAAAAGATCTATAGGGTCTTTTACCCACACAATAACAGAAGCCTTATTCTCAAGAATTGTCCCTGTTTCAATTTCCTTCCGCTCATAGTAAGGAACAACTGTCTGCCCCGTATATCTTCCTGTTATTTTTTCTCCGGCGTATTTTGCAGAGAATAATGAAAGATCTATTGAAATAAGATCCGAAGGAGTTCCATAAACAGGATATTTATATATGTCTCTCTCTAAAAGGCTTCCTTCCAAAAAGGGTTCATAATATCCAGTGAAAAGAACATCCCCGCTTCCATTGCTTCCGGTTGATTTATAGACATAATAATTTTCATCTATATATCTTCTCAATTCATCGGCAGAAGGTTTTTTTTCTGTAAATTCAAGGAATTTAACCAAAGAATCGACCATATGAGATGTTTCATATACATCCTGCCCGAACTTAAATTTCATATCTTTTGGTCTTTTCTTAAGATATGAAAGACTTTGCTGTATACTGTCCGAGAGATTGACATAATTTGTGTCGTCAACAAACTCGGGGTATTCGGAAACCGGCAGTTTTTCAAGCACCGGGATCTCTTCCGGCGGTCTGTGAATTATCTGAGCACATCCACATACCATTACTACCAGATACAAACAGATTAATAAAATATATGGTTTGACACACATGGCTGTTAAATATCACCTATTTTGTTCTGACAAATTTTCCGCTCTTCCCGCCCTGTTTTTCAATAAGAAATATATCTGAAATGGTCATTTCCCTGTCGTATGATTTGCACATATCGTATATGGTTAAAGCAGCTACAGAAACCGTGGTTAAAGCCTCCATCTCAACCCCTGTCTGGCTGAAGACCTTTACGGACGATTCGATTCTTATTCTACTTGAGGTTTCATCCGGATAAAAATCAACAGATACATGGGTGAGATTTAAAGGATGGCACATTGGTATCAGGTCCGATGTCTTTTTTGCAGCCATTATTCCGGCAATTCTGGCGGTTTCAAGAACATTCCCTTTTTTTATCTCCTGACTTGTAATCTTTTGGAAAGTAGCTTGGTTCATGATTATAATACCCTGTGCAATGGCTGTTCTGTTTGTCGATTCTTTTTTTGTCACATCAACCATGCAGACCCGTCCTTTTTCATCAATATGTGTAAAAGAGGGCATTATCAGGCTCCTTTCGATTTCCATAAAAAATTGCAATTCGGACGGCAAAGAAAAAAGATCATTATGCAAGGCGCACAAATCTTGAGGAATGAAGCGTACTTTTCGTACGCTGCAATGACGAAAGATGAAGTGCAACACAGCAGAATTGCTTTTTACGAAGCCATCATGTTTAGTCTGTAAAATACTCTGTCTTCCGTGTCACCGAGGTTTTAATTGCATTTAGAGTATCATTTAAAGATTTTATTACGTTATCACGGATATCGCCGGCCACAACCAGAAACATTACATCCTCTCCTAAAAAAAGATCTTTGTCCTCTGCAATCTCAACAAGAATTTCAATAATACCGGGCATTTTTTTGCTTTCTTCAACAATCTGTTTCAGCTTTGCATGATCAACAGCAATTTTAAGCCCCGATACTTTGCGACCGTTTCGGGAAGTCCCTCTGACTACTCCGTTGTGACATAATATCATCCCCACATTATCATACTTTGGATGTTTTTTTATTCTTTCAATAAGGACAGCCAGATTCATATTTTTCTCCTGTTGCGTATAAAACTGAAAGCTTAATCTTGTACGATTGCTTTTGCCTCTTCCAGCGAAGAAGGCGAGTTAACATTAAAAAAAGATGTCAGATCCGGATCTTTTGCGCGTAATTCTTTGTCCGAAATCTTTTTCACCCGGACCTTATTGAAAAACTTGTCAATTTTAAACTCCTGTTTTTCAATCTGATTTTCTATCGGTTTTTGACATCTTTTTGAATATACAGCACAAAGCGGCTCTAACCCTATAGAAGTTTGCGGAATAACTATATCTATTTGTGGTTCAACAGAACAAATAATAGCTTCAACCAGTTCTTTATTCAGGAAAGGTGTGTCACAGGCCGTAATGAAAGAATGGGATTTTGTTGAATAAAAAAGGCCTGCATGTATGCCTGTAAGAGAGCTTCTATAAGGATAAATGTCTGTTACAATTTTTAAATCCCATCCGATATATTTAACCGGATCATTTGTAACAAGGATAATTTCTTCAAATAGATTGCTAAAAACGGCGTATATACGGTCCAGAATTTGCTTTCCGCCAATTTGCATTAATGCTTTATTGGCGCCTGAAAAGCGTGTATTCAATCCGCCTGCTAAAATTACTCCCGTAAAAGAAGGAAACATATCATATCACCTTTTTGCACTTAAACAAAAGCTGGTGTTCTTCAAATGCATTTTTATGGGGTTATCAAAATAGAATCGACATGATCGCGGGCAATTTTTACCGCGCCGGTTATTTCTTTGACCTTCGGGAGTGTCTCTTCTATCATGCCTATAAAATTATTGTTCTTTATGGCTCTGAATGACGGTATAAAATTTATGTCAAAAACCCAGCTTATCTGGAGGAGTTTAAAATCATTCAAGGTTTTCAAATCTTTCATTTTAGCAAATTCCCGCATTCGAATCGATTCAAGGACCTTTTCTGAAAACGAGGGCTTATCGGGAAGCCCCAGGACAATAGCATCGCTATGGCATTTTTCCATGTAATAATCCAGGAAAACTTTCCAGATATCAAGCTTATCGGCATCCCGTATAAGCTTCATGAATAAAAGGGTTTTTTCATCTTCTCCTTCAGGAAGAAATGCCGCATTGTGATAAGCTATGGCTTTTGATATAAATATTTTCCTGTTTTTTGGGAATCCCGAAAAAACCTTGTGTATGCCAATCTGCCTTAAGCCAAGTTTCGCATGATTTTCAGAAAGAGCATCAACAAAAGTGTGGTAAATCTCATACTGCCTGAACCTTCCCACATCATGAAACAATGCAATTATCTCAGCGGTGGTCATATCTTCAGGAGAGAGCCCAAGCTCTTTTCCTATCATTATTATATTGCCGCAAACCCTTTTTGTATGTTCTTCTTTCAGGTTTATAGGACGGTTGTATTCAGGATCATTTGTATAGAAACGGGAAACATAATCGGCAAACCAGTCCTTCAAAGAGCTTACCAAATCAATGTTCATAGAAATTTTTTCACAATCAGGTCTACGATACCTTTAATATCTCCGGTGCCGAATCTTGGTACATTGAGGTCTGCGTCATCATCCGTCACAAACGCAAAAAGGTTATCATCATTCCTGCACAGCGGTTCCGCGTGCCTTGCTTTTCTGAAAACCTCGATTTTAGGTTTATTTTCTCTCTTGAAACCTTCAGTTATCACGATATCAACGTCCGAAAAATATTTCCCCACAGAATCTATTGTTTCACCGCCGCCATTCTTAAGCATGGCGATGCTTTCCGGTGAAACAACCATTATGGTATCTGCCCCTGCCGCCTTGTGGCGCCAGCTGTCTTTTCCTTCCCTGTCAATTTGAAAACCATGATGGGCGTGTTTAATGGTTCCTATCCTGTAACCCCTCTTTTTAAGCTCCGGAATCAGTTTTTCAATAAGGGTTGTCTTGCCCGACTCCGATTTGCCTACGATTGAAATTATTGGTGTCATATAATATAGGTAATTCCTGATTTATGGTTGATAGACTGGAAACCGAAGTTTCTGAAATAGTTTTAACATATCCTGAACTCTTACTGTAAGGAGTTAACTTAATTTGCAAAAGCAATATTGTCAATGCAAAAGCATTTTGTTTGCATGTATGCCGAATCCATTAATCCATTCTATCCTTGACATGAAAACGGGCTTTCTCTAAACTCTGACGGTTTTGTGAAAAGTCATTCTGTCCGCCGCGGCGGATTGCGCTTCATCTTTTGTCATTGCAGCGTACCAAAAAGTATGCACTCTTCGGGTCCCGCGTTTGCGGTATTCCTAAAGATTCGTGCGCCTTGCTTAATGAATTTTTTACTTTGACGTCTGAATCATGAATTTTTACGAAAGCTGATATCATGAATTATTTGCTTGAAATTAAAAACCTTGTTAAAAAATATAAAGAAGTTGTTGCGGTCGATGATATCAGTTTTTCAATCCGTCAGGGAATCTGCTTCGGACTTATCGGCCCAAACGGGGCAGGGAAAACCACAACAATTGAAATGGTTGAAGATATCATTCCTCCTACCTCAGGAGAAATCCTTTACAAGGGTAAACCAAGATCGTCATTATTTAAACAGGAAGTCGGAATCCAGTTTCAGCAGACTACTCTTCTGTCATCTTTAACCTTGCGTGAAACCTTAAATACATTCAAAAACCTTTACAATGACCCCGCAGATATTGAGGAAATCATCGATATCTGCAATTTAAGAGACATTCAGAAACGACTGAATGACAGGATATCGGGGGGCCAGAAGCAGCGACTCATGCTTGCCCTTGCAATGATAAATAAGCCCGAACTTTTGTTTTTAGATGAGCCGTCAACAGGGCTTGATCCTCAGGCAAGACGGAATCTCTGGAGCATTGTTCAAAAAATCAAGGAAAGGGGGAATACCATCATTCTGACAACACATTACATGGAAGAAGCACAGCGCCTGTGTGATGAAATAGCAATAATGGATAATGGCAGAATAATAGCCGAGGGAACTCCTGATCAGCTTATAAAAGAGCATTGTAAAGGAGTTACCGTAATTCTTCCGAGAAACAGCATAAAGATCCCCCTCTCTTCGCTTCCTTTTCGCTTCCGGGAGATAAACGGCAGGATTGAAATAAGAACAAATGACATAAATTCCTGCCTTAACACACTGCTGTCCGAAAATGCTGATTTAACAGAAATGATAGTCCGTTCTCCAAATCTTGAAAATGTATTTTTAAATTTAACCGGAAAGCAACTTAGAGAATAGATATGAGCTTTAAAAGACTTTGGGCCATGCTTCATGCCAGGAACCTTGAATTTTTCAGAGACAGGTCTGCTCTCGGATGGAACTTTCTTTTCCCCTTTTTAATAGTAGCAGGTTTTGGAATCATTTTCGGCGGAAAAGATTATTCCGAATATAAAGTCGGTGTTTTTCCGTCCCAATCCGAAATAGTATCCATGAAGGATATTGATCTTCCTTCGGGATTTAAGGAGACCCGTTTTATCAAATTTATCGGTTTTGTGTCTTTTGAAGACGGAGCCGAAAGGCTGAAACACCACAAAATAGACTTTCTTGTAAAAGCCGGTTCACCGTCCCATGAATACTGGGTGAGTGGTACTTCTCCAAAGGGATATATAGTTGAAAAGCTGTTTAAGGCAAGCCTGTTTCCGGAGAACAAAAATATTGCTGAAAAAATGGAAGTCAGGGGAAAGGAAATAAGGTATATCGACTGGCTTTTTCCTGGAATTCTTGCAATGAATATGATGTTCAGCGCCCTGTGGGGAGTCGGATATGTGGTAGTTCGTTACCGTAAAACAGGTGTGCTGAAGCGCCTTAACGCAACGCCCCTCACCGCTTTCGAATATCTGTCCGCGCAGATTCTTTCACGAATATTTATACTCATGTTTACCCTTGCCGCTGTCTGGATAGGATGCAGCCTGTTTTTTTCATTCAAGGTGGAGGGCTCTTATTTTGACCTTTTTCTGATCTTCCTTACGGGAAGCATATGCCTCAGCGCATATGGACTTGTTATTGCGGCAAGAGGAACAAGTGAAGAATTTACAAGCGGTGTTGTAAACTTCATAACATGGCCCATGATGTTTTTATCAGAAGTCTGGTTTTCCCTTGAAGGCTCACCCCGGTGGGTAAAATTAATTGCCAAGCTCTTTCCATTGACCCACATGCTCTCAGCCGTCCGGAAAGTTATGAACGACGGCGCAAGACTTGCCGATGTAACCCCTGAACTCGCCGTTCTCATTTTTATGACCGCAATTTCCATTGCTGTCGGAGCCGCACTTTTTTCCTGGAACAAGTAAACAAATTTCCACCCTCATTCGTCTATACAGTTAAAAAGCCACGAAAGGAGGGCATATGAAAAATCTATCTATATTTATTGTGACTCTGATGGTTATCGTTTTTTTGGCCGCAGTTGAATCGCAGGCAGGAAGAGTTGAAAAAAGGTATTCAAGACAGCAGGACAGAATAGAGAATGGAGAGCGTATGCGGCTTGAACGGAGACAGTATCCGGCAAGCAGGCACATTTACCGCTATAAAAACAACAGAATAGAAAGACGCGATAGGTACCATTACGATTATGATCATATTTCATTTAAAAGATCCACGGTATTAGTGCCGCTTATTCTGCCGCCGTTCCCGCCTCTCCCGCTGGTATTTCCGGGGGTGCATATTCTGTTTAATTCTTCAAGATAGACGATTTCCATCCGGAAACAAAGTTTTGACACATTTGAGTGTCCAATCAGGAAATCGGCAATTTTGGGCAAGCTCAAGGAAATCAAGGGATTGCGCGGAGGCGTACGCATTGTACGCCGCACAAGAAATCCCGCAGATTGACACAGAGATCGCTCAAAAGGGCCATTTCCGGATGGAAAATATGGACATCCGGCGGAGTAACGGATATTATAAAGCATGCCTTTGACGCAACAGAAAAAATACCCGAACTCCGGCCGGGATCGCAAGTCTCAAGCAGTTATACTGGCTGAAATGGCGGTTGCCGGAAACCCCAATGCTTTTGATCAGCTTGTTGATCTTTATTATAATACCATTTTCAGAATGGTTTATTACCGCATCCGGTCAGGCATGGATGCGGAAGATGTTACACAGGACATATTTACACAGGTTTTGAAAAACATTAAGAGTTTAAAGGATTTTTCCTTATTCAACAGCTGGCTTTTTTCAATAGCTGTTAACAGGGTGCGGGATTTTAAGCGGAAAAAACGGTTTGCATCTTTATTCGGAGTGCTCTCCGATAAAAACACGGAAAAGGAACAGGAATATGAGCATGAAACCAGCGCTGAATCCGGACCACTTGAAAGCGTAATACGGCAAAACTTCTGGAAACAGTTCGAATCTATTCTAAACAGGCTGTCATCTCTTGAAAAAGAAGTGTTTTTATTGAGATTTCTTGATCAGCTTGGGATAAGGGAAATATCGATGACTCTTAAAAAAAATGAAAGCACAGTCAAGACTCATCTTTACAGGGCCCTTAAAAAAATTAAAGATGACAGTTCTGTTAAAGAGCTTTTGAAGGAGAGTATGCCGTGAATAAAAAGAATGGCACTCATTTTAATGAAGAACAGATATGTAAAGCAATTATTGACGAATCGCAGCTGCTGCCTTCGGAAAATGAGCATTTATCTGATTGCGCAGAGTGCCGGACCGCGGTAGAGAGCTTTGAAAAGGATCTGAAATTACTAGGACAAACTGCCGAACGTTTTGTTCCTATTCCCAGAAAACGCATGGTTTTGCATGAAAAAGCCGGTAAAAATTTTCTTTGGGGATGGCGAACCGCTTTTACCGTGGCAATCACAATTCTTTTTTTCGTTATTACGATGCATTCCGACTCTATGAAGCTTTTGTTTCATAATAAAACAGATATCGCTGATTCAGAGCTTTATTCTGAAGATATATTGATGACCGAAGTAAACAATCTCGTTGAAAACTCACTCCCTGCTAAATATCTTTTTGTTTCGGAAGAAGACAATACCGATTACGATGAGGATTTTATCGATTTTGTTGTTCCTTCGATCGATGAGGATGTGCTGTCAAGCAAAGAAAATGGAGGAAACATATCATGCTGAAAATAAAAACACTCTCGATAATATTGATTGTTTTTGCAGTGTTAACCGCCAATGCCATTGGAGGACAAAGGCATAAGGCAAACTGGTGGAATGATCCTGAAATATCAAAGCAGCTCAACCTTTCTGAAAACGAGAAACAAAGACTTGATGCGCTTTATATAGAAAGCGGACGGAAAATGATTGAATTAAAGAGCATTGTTGAAAAAGAGCGTTTTGAGTTAAGAGCTCTTTTGGAAAACAAAAGCGAAAACGACGATGCTATTAAAGGACAATTCAGGAAGCTCGAAAATGCCCGGTCGGCGCTTGCAGATGAAAGACTTCAATTTCTGATTCAGACAAGAGCCATTTTAGGCATAGAGCGTTTTAAGGAACTCAGAGTTTATTTCGAAAATTTACCAAGGGAGGGCCGCAGAAACAAATCATTACCCTGATACTCAATAATCCTCAAATAAATCCCTTGCATTTATTGACATTTATTACTCACAGGCTTATTATACCTCTCCGTAAAAAGATAAATCCCGTATCTATCAAAGGGTTTATCATTTTCCTATTAAAGCGAGACCTTTGAAGAACATCCAAATTTGCTCAAGTTCAAGGAAGGCGATAATAAGGGCTTAGGTTCCTGGTTCACAGTCCCTGGTTCCTGGTTAAAAGTAAAAAAACCAGAAACTATAAACCAGAGACCAGAAACCAAGTCTTTAAATAAATCGGGCAAAGGGGGGTGTTATGGAAGGCCTCAAGGCAGGGTTAATATCATAGAAATAATAAATAATATCAAAGAGATGCAAAAGTGTTCAGACCTGATGCGGAAAGAGGGAAGGTCTATCGCATTTGTTCCCACAATGGGTTTTCTGCATGAAGGACATCTTTCTCTCATGAAAAAAGGCCGGGAGATAGCTGATATTGTAGTTGCAAGCATATTTGTCAATCCTGCCCAGTTTGGTCCGAATGAAGATCTTGCATCATATCCGAGAAATATTGAAGAGGATTTGAAACTGTTAATAAAAGAAGGGGTTGATATTGTCTTTCTTCCAAGTGAAAAAGATATATATCCCGATGGGTTTCAAACCTATGTGGAACTGAAAAATCTCCCGAACCATCTTTGCGGCCTGTCAAGGCCTGTTTTTTTCAGGGGCATAGCTTCCGTTGTTTCAAAGCTCTTTAACATCGTAAAACCCCATTATGCCGTTTTCGGCAAAAAGGATTACCAGCAGCTCCTTGTTATCAAACAAATGGTTAATGATCTGAATTTCGACATCGAAATAGTCGGAGCCTCCATTGTAAGAGAAAAAGACGGCCTTGCAATGAGTTCACGGAACAGTTATCTTGATCCGGAGCAAAGAATTCATGCTTTATCTTTATACAGGTCTTTAACAAGAGCCAGGGAAATTCTTCAAACCGGAGAGAGGATTTCATCGAAGATAATTGATGAAGCAACAGCCCTTATAAAATCATATCCCGATACAGAAATAGATTACATAAAAATCTGTGATCCTGAAAACCTTGGTGATATGGGAGTAATTGACAGACCAGCTCTTATGGCACTTGCCGTCAAGGTCGGGAAAACAAGACTTATTGACAATATGATATTAAATACTTAGCGGCCTCAGGGCATTTATTGAGAGCTTTTTGAAAATACCGGACGCTAACAAAAAAGGAGAAGATTGATGAGCGATGAACAATTCTTTTTTACATCTGAATCGGTAACCGAGGGACATCCTGACAAGGTAGCAGACTGCATATCCGATTCCATATTAGATGCAATAATGGCACAGGACAAAAACTGCAGGGTCGCATGTGAGACACTCGTTACAACCGGCCTTGTATTTATCGCCGGAGAAATAACAACGGAATGCTATGTCGACATGCCCCAGATAGCCCGGGAGACCATACGTGAAATAGGATACTCTTCTTCTCAGATGGGGTTTGACTGGAAAACCTGTTCGGTTATAACAAGTATTGACCATCAATCCCCGGATATTGCCCAGGGTGTAAATATAGGCCAGGGACTCTTCCTGGAACAGGGTGCAGGCGACCAGGGGCTTATGTTCGGCTATGCCTCCGATGAGACCCCGGAATTGATGCCCATGCCCATCATGTATGCCCACAAGCTTTGCCAGCGTCTTGCATATGTAAGAAAGCATGGAGCCCTTGATTTTTTAAGGCCGGACGGAAAAACCCAGGTAACCATCGAATATGCAAACGGCACTCCTAAACGGGTTGATGCAATAGTGGTTGCAGCTCAGCATAAACCTGACGTCAGTCATGAAGAACTCAGAGATGCCGTAATCGAGGAGGTAATAAAAAAAGTCATTCCTAAGGATATGATAGACGGGGATACAAGATACTACATTAATGCAACCGGAAGATTCGTAATAGGCGGTCCGATGGCCGATTGCGGACTCACAGGCCGGAAAATCATAGTAGATACCTATGGCGGCCAGGGAAGCCATGGCGGCGGCTGCTTTTCCGGAAAAGACCCGTCAAAGGTAGACAGGAGCGCTTCTTACATGGGGCGGCATATCGCAAAAAACATCGTTGCGGCGGGGATTGCAAAACGATGTGAAATACAGGTTGCTTACGTTATCGGCGTCGCAAAACCCGTATCAATAATGATTGATATGAAAGGAACAGGAGTAATTCCGAAGCAGCGGGTAAAGGAAATAATCGACGAGGTTTTTGATCTGAGGCCTGCTGCAATCATTGAATATCTCGACCTGCTGAGGCCAATATACAGGAAAACTGCAGCTTACGGCCATTTCGGACGGAATGAACCCGAATTCACCTGGGAAAAAACCAACATGGTTGAAATTTTAAGAGAGAAGGCAGGATTATAAAACAGGAGTACAACATGCTTGTTCCATTTAAAAAGAGAAAATCAAAGAATTTTCTGGAGCTTGATCTTTCGCTTCCTTATAAAGTAGCCGATATTTCACTTGCCGGTTTTGGCATCAAGGAGATGGAATTATCAGAAAAGGAAATGCCCGGGCTTATGGCAATACGTGAAAAATACGGTCGCAAAAAGCCTCTTAAAGGGATGAAAGTCATGGGAAGTCTTCACATGACTATTCAGACTGCCATGCTTATTGATACTCTCAAAGTTCTTGGAGCAGACATACGGTGGGCGACATGCAACATTTTTTCAACGCAGGACCACGCTGCCGCAGCAATTGCACAGAAAGGTTCAGCCTCGGTTTTTGCATGGAAAGGTGAATCTCTTGAAGAATTCTGGTGGTGCACCGAACAGGCTCTTCTCTGGCCGGATGGTACCGGACCCGATCTTATTGTCGACGACGGTGGAGATGCAACCCTTTACGTTCACCAGGGAGTCATGGTTGAAAAAGACCCATCATTACTTGAGAAGGGATATTCCGGTCCGGACATGAAGTGCCTTATAGCGCGCCTGAAAGACAGCTATGAAAGAGATCCAGGATTATGGACTAAAATAGCATCCGGAATACGGGGAGTTTCAGAGGAAACCACTACGGGTGTTCACAGGCTGTACCATCTTGCGAAAACCGGCGATCTTCTCTTTCCTGCATTCAATGTGAATGATTCGGTTACCAAATCCAAATTCGACAATCTTTACGGATGCAGGGAATCTCTTGCTGACGGTATTAAACGCGCAACGGATGTCATGATTGCCGGCAAAATGGTTGTAATCTGCGGATACGGCGATGTCGGAAAAGGCTGCGCACAGTCAATGCGCGGCTTTGGCGCCCGGGTCGCGGTTACGGAAATCGATCCGATATGCGCTCTTCAGGCAGCCATGGAAGGGTATGAAGTTATGACCATGGAAGAGGCGGCGCCTTCCGGTGATATCTTTGTCACTGCAACAGGCTGCTGTGATGTCATAACAGGCGGGCATATGGAAATGATGAAGGATGAAGCCATTATCTGCAATATAGGCCACTTTGACAGTGAGATTCAGACCAGCTACCTCATTAACAGTCCGAAATGCAAAAAAATACCCATCAAGCCTCAGGTTGACAAATGGATACTGAAGTCAGGACGCTCGATAATTCTGCTTGCTGAAGGAAGGCTCGTTAACCTGGGGTGCGCCACGGGACATCCGAGTTTCGTCATGAGCAGCAGCTTCACAAACCAGTGCCTTGCCCAAATCGAACTTGCAACAAAGAAATTTGAAAAGAAAGTTTATACTCTCCCGAAGGCTCTTGATGAAGAAGTTGCCCGCCTTCACCTACCGAGGCTTAACGCCAGGCTGACAAAACTCACAAAAGATCAGGCCGATTATCTCGGACTTTCGGTTAAAGGTCCCTTTAAACCTGAATACTACCGTTACTGAAGCATCCATTATAGCGAAGGAAAAATAAAATGCCTGACGTGGACGAAATGAAAGAGGCGAAACAGTATTACACGGAGATACCTCAAAAAACAGAGGGGTTTTTTCTGAAGGGATCAAACTCGCTGGATTGGGGGATGAAAAACAGACTGGCCAGAATCTTTAACCCGAAATCCGGTCGCACTGTTATGCTGGCCATCGATCACGGATATTTTCAAGGCCCCACAACCGGACTTGAGCGGATTGACATCAATATTCTTCCTATCGTGCCTTACGCAGATACGTTAATGCTCACCCGGGGTATCCTCAGAAGCATTGTCCCGCCTTCTACCCAAAAACCGATCGTTCTGCGCGTGTCAGGCGGTACCAGCATCCTTAAGGAACTCTCAAACGAAGAAATTGCTGTGGACATCGAAGATTCGATACGTCTAAATGTCTGTGCCGTAGCCGTTCAGGTGTTCATCGGCGGTGAGTATGAAAGACAATCGATTATAAACATGACAAAGATGGTTGATATCGGCACTCGCTATGGAATTCCGACCCTTGCCGTCACAGCGGTAGGCAAAGAGATGGCCCGCGATGCCCGTTACTTCAGGCTGGCCACCCGTATTTGTTCAGAACTGGGCGCCCATTACATCAAAACTTACTATGTGGAAAAAGACTTTGAAACCGTCTGTGCCTCCTGCCCGGTGCCAATTGTGATGGCAGGTGGCAAGAAAATACCAGAACTGGATGCGCTAACCATGGCCTACAATGCCGTCCAGCAGGGTGCCAGCGGTGTTGACATGGGCCGTAACATTTTCCAAGCCGAGTCACCAATCGCCATGATTCAGGCGGTTAAGGCGGTGGTCCATGACTGCGAGACCCCGGAAAAAGCTTTTGATCTTTACAATACGCTTAAAAATCAACAATAAATAATGGGCGCTCTGCGAAACTCTAATGAAAGTCGCCAGGTGGTATAATAATCGGGATATTCGAATAGAGGAAGTGCCGACCCCAAGTCCTGGCCCCAAAGAGATGCTGGTCAAGGTGATGGCCTGCGGCATCTGCGGGAGTGATGTTGTAGAATGGTATCGACTTCCCAGAGCCCCGCTGGTGCAAGGACATGAAATCGGCGCGCAGGTGGCGGAAGTCGGAGAATCCGTAACAAAATTTAAGCCAGGTGACAGGGTATTTATTACACCCAAAGTGCCTTGTATGAAATGCCATTATTGTGTAAATGAGCACTATCCACAATGCTCTGAGGTCAAAGAAAGACTACCCGGCGGATTTGCCGAATATATCCTGGTACCTGAGATTCTGATAGAGAACGGTTCATGGCTATTACCTGAAAACGTGACATATGATCAGAGCACATTTATAGAGCCGCTTGCCTGTGTTATCAGAGCTCAGAGACTGGCCGGTTTGAAAACAGGCCATACAATCATGGTGCTCGGATGCGGTATGTCCGGTTTACTTCATATAGAACTTGCAAAATTTAATGATGCCAAAGTCATCGCAACGGATATAAATTCAAAGCGATTGAAATTTGCTCAGAAGGTTGGTGCAGATACTACCATCCTTGTTACCCATAACGTTCCTGAACTACCGGGTTCCGAAATCGGCCAATTAGTCGATGTCGTGATGCTATGTACTTCTGCCATATCGGCGGTGGAGCAAGCATGGAAATGTGTGGATAAGGGGGGCGCAATTGTTTTTTTCGCGGTACCAGGTCCTACCCAAACGGTACCAGTTCCGATAAACGATTTCTGGACTAAAGAAATTCGGATTCTTACCTCCTACTATTGCGGACCTCCTGATATAAAGGAGGCGATTAATCTGATAACAACAGGCGCCATCAAGACCGACGATTTGATTACCCACAATCTCCTGCTATCGGAAATCGAAAAAGGTTTTCAGTTAGTGGTGGATGGTAAAGAATCGCTAAAAGTCATTATCAATCCGAATGAGTGAGTCGGTGGGTCTCATACCCTGCCGCCGCTCCAACTTAACTTTGTTTTCAGCACATCATAATAATCCTGGCCCGGAACAGTTATCATGTTGACAGGCTTAAGCGCTTTTTGAACAATGATGGTATCCCTGCTGCTGATTTCTATGCCCTGCTGCCCGTCAAATGTCAGCATTATGTGAGATGATCGTTTTTCCAGCCTGATTTTGATAACGGATGTATCCGGAATTATAAGCGGCCGGTTAGTCAATGTGAAAGGACATATCGGTGTCATTATAATAGCCGGAACAGACGGATGAATAACCGGTCCGCCGGCAGCCAGCGAATAGGCCGTTGAACCGGTGGGAGTTGAAACAATAAGGCCATCAGCCCTGTATGTCGTGAGATAGTGGTCGTTTATATATGTTTCTATGTGTGCCAGCCTTGCAAGGGCTCCTTTATTAATAACAACATCATTTAAAACCGTTTCATTAATGATCTCTTTTCCGTTTCTTGAAACTTTTACCTGGAGGCGCATTCTGGGGCTTGTTAAAAAAGATTTGCTTAATACAGCTTCTGCCGCAGAAAAAAGACTCTCTTCAGATGTCTCGGCAAGAAATCCGACCTCTCCGAATTTTACTCCGAGAACAGGAATGTCCTGATCCCCTATCCAGCGGACCGCGCTAAGAAAAGTGCCGTCACCTCCAAGCACAAAAACACAAAAAAGGTCAGACGGAGCTTTTGTTTTCTTCCTGCCGGAAAGCAACTGTTCGGGAGGCAGATATTCTTTTCTTACGACTTCAACGTTTTTCTTTCGCAGCCATTTTTCAAGTTCATCAGCCTTGCTTTCAGCTTTGGAATCTTCTTTAACAACAAGGCCGGCTCTTATTGAATTTTTTTTCAAAATATACGGCTCCTTTTATCATTATTGCAGATTATGAAAGAGATATTGAACCGAAACAGCTAACCCCGCTGCTTGCAGCGGAAAAATTCAATATTATCCGCGGAGAATGCGTGTGCTGTTTAGATTCTTTTATACGCCAATTATCACACGTACGACAAGTATTTATATAACGGTTGTCAGAAATATGCTCAGATTTTTCAGTTTATCAAAGTTTTATCAGCCATTTTGTCTTGACTTAAACATTTCACATTATTATAGATAGTTTCCTAAAAAGGAGCGGGTGTTATTTTAAAAACATTTTGATAAGGAGTTTGGTGCGATGAGAAACAAAAAATCTTTTTTCAGAACATGTTGCCTGTTATTTACTCTTATTTTCAGCTTTGCCTTTCTTTTTGCCTGCGGTCAGGGACAGGAACCTACCAAGGAATCGAGGGAAGCAGCCTTGCAAAAATTACAAAGCCTTCAGGATGAAGATCAAAAACCTAAAGAACAAAGTACACCTGCACCGGCTGTGACACCCGCACCAACACCTGCGCCAGGAACAGAACAGCCTAAATAATAGAAGATATTCAGCGACCCCTCATTTTCTCTCCATTATCACAAGATGGTGGAAATGAGGGGTTTTCAGTCAGGCCCGTCAATATTAATAAGCAAGCATTCCGGCAACCGTCAGCTTAATCCTTTCTGAAATACCGAAAGACGCTTTTAATTCTTTTTCGAGATCTGCCATCTCAGAATAAAAGGGTGTCCGATCAAAATTTACATACTCTTTTTCTCTGCAACGGGACATGAATTCTCCGCACCCCGGGCTTAACACCCTCTCCCTTCCCGGTATAGTTAATTCATGAGGTATTCCGTGCAGCCTGCAAATCATCGGCCGGTATGAATATATGGCGCAAAGACCTTCATAGTTAAGAGGACACAGCAGGCGGACAGGCAGCCCGGATCTTTCCAGTTCAGCAGTTTGCCTGCAAACCAGAAGAGCTTTTTCTCTGATTTCGGCCTGGTTTCCATTTGATAGTGTTTCAAGACCTTCGAGTATATAAAGATATTCTACAAAAGTGTGGTGATAAAATCTGGTAAAACAGCAGTTCTCTTCGCATCCCCCGCAGTAAAATCCGTAATAATTTGTAGCTTCATTGTACTTGCCGTCCATTTTTGTATAGATACCGGCAAGACGATCCAAAAAAGGAACGCATTTCTCTTTCTGAGTTCTTATTCTTTCTATTGGCATTTCAGCTCATTAAAAAACCGGGGAAGGGAAAAAGATTTTTGAATATAGATCGAGGGCATAGCGGTCCGTCATGCTTGCAATAAAATCGCAGACGATCCTCTCATAAGACTCTTCGCCATGATGTATTTCCCTGTAGCAAGAGGCCATCTCCATGTTTGACAGCTCCCTGTTAAACATCTGATCATCTGTTAATAAATACGTATACAGTTCTGAAAGTATCTTCTTTGCCTTCACAAATTCATTATGCACCTTAGGGGAGCGATAAACATTATCATAAAGAAATTCTCTGAGCTTTGTCATTGCGCTATATATGTTATCACTCATTTGCAGGCAGCTTTTTCCGTCAGTTACCTTGCTTGAAAATACAAGATCCCTGATCATTGTTGTTGCACGCTCTGAATGTGTGAGCCCGAGAGTCTTCGAGCAGGTTTCAGGGATCTGGCTTGAGCTTATTACACCGCTTCTGATTGCATCGTCGAGGTCATGGTTAAGATAAGCCATTATATCCGCTATACGGACGACCTGTCCTTCAATAGTGCAGGCCAATTCTTCAGGGTTATCGGGTATGATTTCCCCATAACCCTTTGAATGTTTTAATATTCCGTCCCTAACTTCATATGTCAAATTGAGTCCCTTTCCTTTGTTTTCAAGGAAATCGACAACCCTGAGGCTTTGCTCATTGTGAGAAAAGTCGGGAGAATATATCTCTTTTAAAGCCGTCTCTCCGCCATGCCCGAAAGGTGTATGTCCAAGATCATGCCCGAGGGCTATTGCTTCCGTAAGGTCTTCATTAAGCCTCATGGCCCGTGCGATGGTTCTTGCTATTTCAGCAACCTCTAGAGTGTGTGTCAGGCGCGTCCTGTAATGATCCCCGAGAGGGGATAAAAAAACCTGGGTCTTGTGTTTTAACCGCCTGAAAGCGTTGCAATACACTATCCTGTCCCTGTCCCGCTGAAACACGGTTCGTATTGGGCAGGGCTCTTCCTCTCTCATACGCCCTTTCGATCTTGAGCTGAGACATCCGAAAGGTGACATGAAACCTTCTTCACGTTTTTCAAAATCTTCACGGATTGACATAA
>JAHJQU010000334.1 GCA_018819005.1 Pseudomonadota bacterium
CTCCCTGTATTTGCGGATTTTCTTTCCCAAATCTGTCCTGGTTTTCACAGGGACCTCCTTTCACAGTTTAAGGTTTATTCGTATTTTTCTTGTATTCAAACATAGCAATCAAAATAAATCAAGAAAATCTTGAATAAAAGGGTGTGGTTTTATAAATAAATCGCAACTCCTTTGTCCAACTCCCTCTAATTTCTTACTTATTGGAATAATATGGTAGATTTTTTTCGCGTAGAAGTGTTGCTTGAGTTGTCGCCTGCAACTACACCTGCTCTGCAACGTCCAGTCTTTCAGGAGGCAAATAATTTATACCGGGAAGTCAGCCCGGCGCTGGACGTCTCCAAACAAGGCCATTAAATATGATGAAGATGTTCAGTCTTTCTTGGCTTTTGTAAGCATTTTTCTGATATAAGTCTCTTTATCCTCCTGTTGAAACAGTACATGCCGTTCTTCAAACTCTTTCCTGGTCATGCCGCCCTGCCACCAAGCCACTTCAGGCATCCGTGTATTGGAGATGATAAACGAGTTAAGTGTTATCGTATCGTCCTGTACTTTATATCATTATCCAGTGAATAGAGCATGCAAAAATAATAAAGAATTATACTGACTAAGATGATTATCTGAAAAAAGGCCGCGACTGGCGTTAGCAGGTGAAAAGATGCCGGTAAAGCGTGGTAAATGAATTGCGGATAGCAATGGCATAGTTACCGATTTTGGCTCAAGGTCTAAGATCCGCCAATATCTGTGGCAGGCTGAAATCGGTAAATAGGAAGGCAAAATGAAACCTGTTAAAATACCTATAGAAGATTTTATCGATCTGCACACCTTCAGCCCTGAAGAGGTTTCAGATCTTCTTTCCGAATATTTCTCCGAATGCATAAAAAACGGCATTTTCACGGTGCGGATAATACACGGTAAAGGCCGCGGTTTTCTCAAAAACAGCGTCGTGAAAATATTGAAAAAGAGCCCATTTGTGGAGTCCTTCAAAGACGCCCCGATGGAAGCAGGAGGCTGGGGCGCCACTATCGTCGAACTGAAAAAAGAGGAAAAAGCCTGATAGAAAAAAATTATTTATTTACATTTCAAGAGGAATAGTTACAGATTTTGGCTCAAGGTCTCAGGTACGCCAATATCTGTGGCGAGCTGACCGAGGAGGGGCTTTTCGACGTGATTGCGCTCGTCAAGCTTGATATATTGGGGTGTTTTGTCCTGCATCAGGTTTCCTCTTTGTTCAGCAATTGTAAACCGCGCGCCGTCAGACGGTATTTCTGATTACGGGCGCGGGGTGTGCCGGGCTGGGTCATCTCGATCAATCCCGCCTCCAGGGCTGGGTGGAGGTAGTTCTTGCGGAACGTAGGCCGATGGGAAAGTCCTAGTTCGGTCATGATATCGACCGCGCTACGTTGCGATTTCCGCAACGCGAGAAGCAGCCACATAACTTGGTCGCTTTGATGATCGCTTTCTTGGTCGCTCGTGAGGGCTGACTCTTCAATTGCCCGCAGAATGGCGGCGAGCATGAATTCGATAAATGCGGTGGCATCGGCAGTATGATCGGCCAGGCCGAGTGCGGCGTAGTAGTCCTGTTGACGGTCGCGGATGATGCTTTCCACAGGGAGGAGGGCAAAGATCGGCCGCCACTGGGTCAGGATCAGAGTCTGCCAGAGACGCCCCAACCTGCCGTTGCCGTCCTCGAAAGGATGGATGAACTCGAATTCGTAGTGGAAAACGCAACTGGCGACAAGAGGATGCTCGTCGGTCTTTTCCAGCCAGGTGAGCAGATCGTCCATGAGTGCCGGCACACGCTCGGCGGATGGCGCAACGTGGATGACCTCTCCTCCCCGCCGGATGCCGACCCCGCCGGAACGGAAATACCCGGGTTCATCAACCAGCCCGGCCATCAACAGGCTATGCGCGGCAAGCAGGTCCGTACGGGAATGGGCAGTCCAGTCCGGCAGTTTCTCATATGCGGCAAAGGCGTTGCGCACTTCCTGAATTTCACGGGGTTGCGCCAACACCCGTTTGCCGGAGATCACCGCCGTGACCTGTTCGAGACTCAGCGAGTTGCCTTCGATAGCCAGGGATGCCTGAACGATTTTGATGCGGTTGCCGCGCCGCAGGATGGGAATGGCGGTGCTCTCCGAATGCAACCGAAGATTGCCCAGAGCCTCCCCGATCTGCTCGATGCTATGCAGAATGCCGGGGGTGATGCGGTAAGGCGGTGCGTATTGGTCAGTCATTGTTCAACCTCACTTCTTTTGGGAATTCTGAGCAGTTGCTCAGCATGTCCATCTGTGCCTTTTCTCATGCCGTTCCGACCATCTGCTTATCGGCCATCCAGTGGTTGATGCTCTTAAACTGCTCCCTCAGAACCGGCAGCATTACCATCTCGGTAAAATTTTCGCGATAGGTGTCGCCGGGGTGCTGTTTGTTGTCCAGGTCGAGGATCTCCCAGACCAACCCGGCGAGCTGATCGAGCAGCGGCTTTTCGACGTGGTTGCTTTCATCGAGTTTGATGTGCTGGGGTGCTTTGTCTTGGGTCATCAGGCGTTCTCTTTCTTAAGCAGTTTATCAACGCAACGTTTTACTTGGTCCGTTTGATGGTCGCTTTCCTGATCGCTATTTCATGAACTCAGTCATCCTCGCCCGGAAAGTTGAGTGATTAATATATACCCCAATCATGTTCTTCATCGCGACATTTTTCCCTGTCTATCATTTTCGTAAGATAGCCTATCCGCCTATTCACCCATTCTCTGACTTCCACTTTTTCATGATTTTTTAAAAATTCGAACATTGATAATTCTCTTTGATAATGGGGGACTAGTGATCCAGTCCATCCAAAAGTACTAATGTTAGTTGTCAGAGCAGATAACACTTCTTTATTATCTCCAAAATTATCGATTAAGAACGTTGCACGCGGCGATATTTTTGTACCTTCCTCAGTCTCTAATATTATGTCGGTTACTTCGGCAACAAATTTCGGGGCAATGTCAGGTTCTTGAAAGCACCAGTCCCTTAATAAATCATCAGGAAGGTCGGCCAATACACTTGGTTTCATTTTTTCAAATGTATTTTCGGTATTAAGGAGGTGAGACAGTCTATATTTTTTCAGTGGGTCGGCATTTTTAATTGCATCCGAAAACGCAGGCCAAACTTCGCGACCATGTTGACGAAAAATGATTCGAGTTATCGGCTTAACGTAATGCAATAAATCACTGTAACTGATTTCATCTAAACAAGCCGCAATGATGTTACACGATATCGTGACGGCAAAATCCACTCCCTCGGTGGCAAGTAGCTTTTCAGTGATGTCCTTCCAGTGGTACATTTCATGTTGATTTTGTATTGCAGATTTATTGATGGGCATTTTTATAATAATCTCTTTGGCAACCGTCTTACAAACCTGCCATCTTTCTGCATTACCTTGACAATACATATAGAGAATATCACTTGCTATCCATGCCGCATTATCAGATATTGCAGCAAGATCCAGCGCGAAGCGACAAACAATACTTGGTGATAGATGTTCCAATGGCCTTCCATAAACCAGCGCATTCGCCAAATTGGGACTCATTTTCTTCTGGTGTATCAGTTTAACTAAGAGCTGTAGTTGCTGCGGGGCGGCCGCCCCGGAGGTTATGATATTTGCGTAATAGGGAATCAGTGTTTCTCTTAAGGACAATTTTTCAACTGTGGCTTCCCATTGTGATGAGTCGGATACAAATACGCCATTGAGAATGCCAAGCAAAAAGTTAATATTTGGTTTTTCGATCTTGCTGACTCTCTCAACAACTTCAGATAGCAGCGGTTCCCACTTACCTGCCGATTGGACTAAATTTGATGCAAAAAAATAAGCAAGACGCTGATCCCCAGTCATTAAGTCAGCCAGATATGGAATAATAATATTCACGTCTGATGACAGTTCTGTAGCTAATGCTTTGGCATTATTTGCTGCCATATCTATAAAGTGCCCATTTTCACCTTTCTCATGTTCATATGGGGGTTCAGTCACATAAAGTTTCAATCGTTCACCTAACTCTGTAGGTGTTAAAAGCTGAATCCATTCTTCTAATTTGGTTTTCCCCTCCAAAGGCATTTTACCACCTTCATAACGCAAACAATCCTTTATGTTATCTAACGCAGCTGACCAGAGCGGGCCTTCTATTGCGACTATCCTTCTGATAACTGCGTCGAGCTTATCAACTCGGCCATATTGCATTAAGCCACGTATATTGTTTGCTATCGCTGCTTTTGCTTTTGCCGCATGCGTATCTTTTTTCTCAACAAGTTCGCAAAGACGTTGTAAGGCTTCCTCCCAATAAGTAAAAGCTTCTCCCCATACTTTAGGTCTCCATTCTTGAAGGGGGGCTCCGCTTCCTTGGTATTCAGCGCCTACCATCCGTATTCCCTCGTGGGTATCAATAGCTTGTGTCATAGCTTCAATAGCGATACCTCGAACATTCGCCGTACCGCATTCTAAAGCACGATCAATTACTCTTAGACGAAGGTGTGGCGGGGCTTCCGTTCCCGACAAAAATGTATTAAATAATTGCTTAAAATGGCCTGTTGCATTATTGCTCCAACTTTCGTTTTCTGCTGATGCCAATAACAAGAGAGAAGTTGCCGATTCTTCAAAGCATGATTCATGAAAACATAGCTTTTCTAAAGCAATGACAAGGTTACGGCGTACTTCACCACTGGCGGCAAAAAGCTCTTCATTATTCAATACACTAATAACTTGGGATAATGATCTACTCGTCACATCGGGGTTCACCTCAACGAAAGAGCGGAAAAGACGAGAACCCCGATCAGATAGGATCATTTCCGCTTGCCCAAAAGGGCCTTGTAGCCCACACAATTCTTCAGTTAGCGATTTAACTTCAGGAAGAAAATCAAGACGGGAAATTTGATTGCAGAAACTTTCAACCAAACTGTCAGGCATATCTGACGCAATAAGTTTCTTTTGCTTTTGCGGACGCGTCTGTCGCCACCATTCCGCAGCTAACCTGATGGCCAGCGGTTTCGGAACCACCATCGCAAAACGGCCACGCCTATCAATAATTCCCCGCTGCTCGAAACGCTTTACACATGCATAAAACATGTCTAAATCTAATTCGACTACATTTTGTGCAATAAACTCATATTCAAAAGCAACTTCATCATCCAATCCAAATCGATCAAACAAGGCACAGCCTTGTAAAATCTTTTCATCAATATCAATGGGATCTCGGCCACCCCATATCATTTTACGCGCCAGTTCGTCATTATTCAGACGCCCCATCTCAGGTTCACAATCAAGTCGTGCATCCGCAAGCAGCACTGCCATTTGTGGAAATCCTTGTGCAAAGGCTGCGACACGATCAATGTCCGGTATTGTGCGACCATAAACAGGTTCCAACATTTGTTTAATATGGCTGTCGGATAGCTGTTTTAATCGCACCGTTTCCGTTTGCGAGCTACCCTGTTCCAAATTATAATCGAGAGTTAGGAGGCTTAGTTTACTATCCGTCCGCTTTATTTCCTTTATTAACTTTTCATGTAGTGAAACTTCACAATTGTCGACAACAATTATCCCCTCGAGCCCACACTGAACCCAATCGCATACTAAGCTAAGAACTGAACTGTTTGAACCAGCATCGACATAAACAACTCTCTTACTAAGATCGTCAAGTACGTCTATGTCTCTGAATACTTCGAATGCGAGTCTTGTTTTTCCCAGGCCAGAAAGACCAATAATACGAGCGCATCTTCTTTGCTCAGTTAAAAGAGCTTTAAGCATTCTTAAAGCGCTTTGTCTTTCGTCATCTGCCACAAATGGGAAGCGCAGATATTCTTCGTACTGATTCCAATCACTCCAGGTCTTTAGGCCCCGATCTAAAGGCCTTCCTACCCAGTTTAATACTGCAATTATCGCAGATATATATTTGTTCACCCACCCCTCAATTTTTGCCGCATAATAAATATCGAGCATTGCCGTGTTCGCATAAGACTTGCCTAATTGCTCTAATTTTTGCCTTATCTTTGTAATTCTTTTAATCTTCTGAGTCTCGTTTAATTCTTGTGTGGTGAATAATATATAGGCACCTCCTTTAGAAAGGACATCATCGACCATATGCTTCAATGTTCCCGCTCTTTTGTTTACTATCTCATCTGCATAATCAGCCGGTACCATATCTGTCGCTTTGTTTTGAAACTGGACAAGTCTACAGGGAAGATATTCTGTTTTTTCAGGTTCACCAGACCATTCAATTCGCCCATCTTCACCTCCATCCGCCACAGTAATATTTAGCGCTACATCAATTGCTCTTGCGACAATGCCAGAAGATCGCGCTTCTAAATGTAGCAGCAATTTGAGCAATTTTGTGAGTTGGAAAGCATTAAGATCATTTATATCTTTCGATTCAACTTTAAACAAAGGTGCCATTCTATAGTTCCTTTCCATAGTTGATCAGAATAAAAAACCTACTTCATGTATTATCAAGGTGCGTGTGATAGCGTAAGACAACGTCGAATTAAGTCCAGTTTTGTATAGATTTTGCGTTTTTTATCCTGTCAATACGCCGGTACTCCTTGCCATAGCTCATCTTCCGGTAACTTCCATTTCGGCCATAAGGGCAGTGACACGTTTCTTGCCCGTGAGCAGGTCTTGCATAAGGGCGGTTTTGACAACATTAAGTTTACTTAATTCATGGTCTGCACTTCCAAGCGACTTTTCAATCTCATTCAGGCGCTCTGAGATCATTTCCTGTTCTTCCAACTTTGGTAGTCCAAATGAAAGTTTTTTTACTTCAGCAATATTTATCCCTTTGACCGCTTGCCCAAGGGTATGAAGCAATACCTGGTCTTGGACATGCTTCGACTGTAGAAGAAAGTAGAAATAGATTTTAGAGATTTCTTCCTTCAATCTGATTCGAGCCGTATCCTGTGTTATATTAGCCTCATCCAACTCATCTGGGACAATGGCTACTCTTCCAGTCGTCCCTCTAATGGTAATAAGGAGATCACCACCACGGAGCTTTGAACGTTTGTACTGACTATCTATCTTCGGGTCGGTCAGAAGCAGGTTATTTTGAAGAATCTTTCCTCCCACAATATCCTTTACTTTGATTACCGGAACACCATTATCATAACTCGATCCAGGCATAAGTATTCCATAGCAAATAGGACCGTCATTTCTAACGCAGCTATCCAAAGTTTTCATTTCCCATTCCACCGGAATCCTGCCAAGCGGCGAGTCTTTGAACTTGTGGGTTTGTTCGGAGCGGAGGTTGCCGTGTTCGTCAATGCCGCGGGTGAGGAGGTTCTGCATCAGGCCGGTCTTGATGCGCTGCTGCTTGGCAATCAGGGCCTCGGTCTGTTCAATGGCCCGGTCCACCGTCGAGAGGATCTCAGCGCTGGTCTGGAAAAATTGTACAGTTGTTTAAGTGGTAAAGTTGCTCTAAACTGAAATAAAGTAACAGAAAGGAGCAGCGGGAACATGAAGAAATTGAGAAGGAATCATGGAGCAGCGTTTAAAGCAAAAGTAGCGA
>JAHJQU010000335.1 GCA_018819005.1 Pseudomonadota bacterium
ATAACCGGCACGTGTACCCATCATGAGTCCCTCAAGGGGAGTGAATCCCATGCTGGTGTCGAGGACCCGCCCCTGCGAAAAAGCGGTAATGCTGGCTCCGTTCCCGAGGTGGGTTGAAATAAGTTTAAGTTCATCGAGGGGTTTTTTAAGAAGGACGGAGGCCATGCTGTTTACGAACTGGTAAGAGATTCCGTGAAAGCCGTATCTTCGAACCGAATATTTTTTATACCAGTCATAAGGAACAGGATAAAGATACGAGAACTCGGGCATTCCGGCATAATAGCTTGTATCAAAATGGGCTATCTGGAGCACAGCAGGGAATATTTTGATGCATTCCTCTATGCAGGCGATATTGACAGGCATATGAAGCGGCGCTAGGTCTGTGAGCTTTTTCATTTCAGCAAGAGACTCATCCGATACAACAGCGGGCTTTGTAAAAATATCCTTTCCATGGACAACACGATGCCCTATAGCCGATATTTCCTTGAGATTTTTCATCGGCCCGCCAGCTTTTGCAACTATGGCATCAAAGACAAGCTCTACAGCATGGCGGTGGTTTCTGCAGTCCGTTTCAGCTTTGATTTTTTCCTGCGAAAGATTCCTGTGAGAAAATACCGCTTTCTTTTGTTTATCCCCGATGTTTTCAATAAGACCTGAAGATAGAACATCTTCCCCGGGCATATCGAAGAGTTTATATTTGAGTGAAGAGCTTCCGCTGTTTAATACAAGAATAAGATTTTTTTTCATTTTTTCGAAGCCGTCATATTTGATATAAAGTTATCAACACCATAGTCAAAAAGGTTCAAAAATGTATCACCCTTTAAAACAGTATTTTTTAATTTCTTAAAATGCGTCAGACCGTAAAGAGTTGCCCAGAAAAGAACCGAATGTCTTCGTGAGTCGATTCTTTTAAAAATGCGCGATTCGATGCCTTCTTTAATATATTTTTCTACAATTTCAATAATAATGTTCCCGTGCCTGTCAATCTGGCCCTTTAAATCCGGCGTAAATATCTGATCGGGTGCGGATAAAAAATAGTTTATAATATCGAAATAATTCTTATTTTCTCTGGAAAACCTGAGGAAGACCTGAGCTGCCGTCTTTAGCTTTTTCGCTGGATCAGACTCTTTTTCACAGGCTTTTTCAAGTTTGAAATATAGCAGGTTTAGTCCTTCTACCTGGAGAGCCGCAAAAAGATCTTCCTTGCTTTTATAATAAAAATAAATTGTGGCAACGCCGATTTCGGCCTTTTTTGCGATCTGGTTCATTGATGTCGCATTCAGTCCCTTTTCGAACAAAAGTGCCTTGGCAGCATCGAGGATCTGCTTCCTCCGCTCTTCTTTTTCACGCTCTCTTCTTTCTTTTAGGCTCATACCAGGACTTCCTGTAATACAGTTTTATTGTTTCCGAACAAAAACTTATCTGACAGGATTTACAGGATTAACAGGATAATTTGTCATGCCGTTCCGGAAGAGCGGCATGAAACACATATCCGTTTCGCGGAGGATGACGCGTGCCCCCCCCGCCGCAGGCAACATCCTGTCCATCCTGTTAATCCTGTCTAAAAACCTTTGTTAATGAATGCTTTGTTATTTTTCCAGTTCGGAACGGAATTTCCGGGCCATAATTTTTTCATAAAAGATGGGGGCTATCCGGCTGATCCAGTATCCTAGTTTTCCCATGAAAGTTAAAACAAGCATGTTTTTTCGCTTAAGCGCCGCCATGTATATTTCATTTGCGACAGCTTCAGGAGTGGTTGGCTTCCCGAGCGTTGACTGGGGATGTGTCGTAACGCTTCCGTCGGCTCCCAGTGCCCTTGTTTGAAGATTGGTCTTTACAAATCCAGGGCAGACTATCATTACATGTGCTCCGGCATTTCTTATCTCCGTCCGGATTGTCGTGAACAATCCATGGAGCGCGTGCTTGCTTGCACAATAACCCGATCGCCCGAGAAGAGGGGTGACGCCCGCTACGCTTTCTATGATTATTATAATTCCCTTTCTTTCAACGATGCTTTCTATTGCGGCTTTTGTGCAGTAGAGCGAGCCGAAGAAATTAATGTCCATAACCCTGCGGTAAACGGAAGAGAGAGTTTCTGTGAAAGCGCCCCTCTGTGTTATTCCGGCGTTGTTTACGAGAACATCAATTCCTCCGTAACGCATCATGAAGGCATTTATGGCAGAATTGCATTCTTCTTCCACAGAGACATCACATTTTACGGCAAAAGCTTCGGTTCCTGAATCCGACAGGGAATGCTCCATATCCTTTACGCCTTTTTCATCTGCATCCATCAGGCCTATTTTTGCGCCTTCGTCTGCGAATTTTCTGCATATCGCAGCCCCGATGCCGCTTGCAGCGCCGGTAACAATGACCACTTTATCCCTGAAAGATTGAGGCTTTTGCATCATCACCCTTCGTATTGTCCTGTTTATTTAGGTTCTCCTTTTCGAATCCTTGAACCCTTGAATCCTCTTATTACTATTCCTCAACCCTGATGGCTATTTTTTCAACCTTGGCGAGATCTTTTTCATAATAAAATGATCCGATGAAGAAAAGAAGCCCTGCCACAAGAGAAGAGAGAGAGGCTACGGTGAGCGCTGTTTTGATATCGTATTTATCAGAGAGTATGCCCACGAAGAGCGGGCCAACCGAACTCCCGAGAAGGTTCTGAACAATAACACATAAACTGTAAGAGGTGGCCCTTAATCCGGGATGAACAACATCCTGTGTGACCGCAATTGCCGATGATGCAAACGCTATTGCGCATACGCCTCCGAAAAGAAGAACGTAATACTGTAAAGGACCTGAAAAGAAATAGAAGGCCGAGAAAAAAACCACTGAAGTTGTGACTGAAGAGAGCGCGCTGAAAAGGAGCCTCGCATTCGTTCTTTTTTTCATCCACGTGTCTGCAAGATAACCTCCAAGAGGGGACCCTATAATTGCAAGAAGCATTATTGAGCTTGCCTTAAGAGAAGCCTGCTGCATAGGCATATTTTCAATCCTGTTGAAGTATGTCGGAAGCCAGCTTAACATTGCCGTTGTAAGAAAGGTATTTCCGGCAAAGGCAAAATAGGTAAAAATCAGTGAAGGAGTGCCGGTAAATTCTTTTATTATATCCTTTCTGTTCATCTTAAGCTGACTGCCGGAGTCGCCTTTTTTCCCCTTAACAGACCTGACAAGATCGACTGTCTTATAATCCTTGGTAAAAAAGAAAAGAATAGCTATTATCAGGCCGGGGAGTGCAACTATTCCAAAAGCATGGCGCCATCCGTATTTTACGGCAATAAAGCCTCCGAGTGCAATGCCGATCGCGCTTCCGATAGGAATTGACGCGTTCCAGATTCCAACCATGATGGATCGTTTTTTTTCAGGAAAGAGAGCGGAAATCATTGCGGTACCGCCCGGAGCATAGCCGGCTTCGCCGACTCCTATAGCCGTTCTTGCCGCAAAAAGCTGGGTGAAATTTTTTGTAAAAGCGCAGGCAACAGTTGCAATGCTCCATAATACCGCCATAACGCCTATGCTTTTTTTGCGGCTCCACCTGTCAACGAATATTGAAACCGGAAATGAAAAGAGGAGTATTGACCAGTAAACTGCGGATACGAGCATCCCGCATTGAGTGTCTGAAAGCCCCCAGTCTGTTTTTAAGAAAGGGAAGAGGGAGACAATTACCATCCTGTCGATGTAATCAAACATGTAGAGAAGAAACAACAGGATGAAAACATAGTAGGAATGGCCTTTGGACAGTAAAAAACCGTTTGGTATTCCGCTGTTCTTCATGGTATTTTCTCCTTCACCTGAATAGTGGATCATAGATCGTGGATCGAGGATCGTGAATCGTGAATCGATAAACGACCCACAAACAACGAACCACGAATTACGAATCACGAACCCGCGACTCTGTCATCAAGCCTTGTAGCTACCGAGGTTAGCTAGTGCCGTGCTTCCCGGACTAATAGTCGTCGGATCGGTCATGACATTGATACAGGTTATTTTCCCTGAAGCAAAGGCCTCTTCAAGGGCAGGGCGGATATCCTCCGGTTTTTCCACATACATACCCTTTCCGCCGAGAGCTTCAACCATCTTATGGTAGTTCACCTTACCGATGAATGTTCCGGTTTCAATTGCATGCCCTATCTTTATTTCCTGGCTGTGCCTTATCATGCCCCAACCGAGATCATTGCTGATAACAACTACAACGGGCAGGTTTTTCCGGATGGCTGTTTCAAATTCCATGAAATTGAATCCTATAGATCCGTCGCCGGTAATAAGGCATACACGTTTTTGGGGATTCAGAAGTTTTGCTGCATTGGCATAGGGTAATCCGATCCCAAGGCATTGGTAAATGCCGGAATCGAGATAATGGCCCGGTTGCCGGATTGTTCTCGTCATTCCCATCCAGACCGGTGTATCTCCTCCATCTCCCACAACTATATCGTCTTCTCTGTTCATGAAGTCATCGATTTCGCGCGCAAGCCTTAAAGGATGAATCGGGATGTTCTTGCTTTCCCAGTCCGGTATTGAAGGTGCTTTCCCGTCTTTTTCGGCCTGTTTCAGTGTCAATACCCATTCGCTGAAGCGGCTGACCAGGGATTTGCCGATTCCCTTTTCATCAATGATTCTGTTTAATATGCCAAGAAGCGCTTTTAAGTCTCCCGCAATGCCCAGGTCAATTGAGCGGTTTCTTCCGATTTCCTCGGGTTTTATGTCCACCTGGATGATCTTTGCTTCCTTTGGAAAAATATCTCCGAAGATATAAAATAAACTCATGCGCGAGCCGAGAAATATAACAAGGTCTGTGCTGAAGTTTGCGAATAGAGCAGCGCCGGGTCTTATGGCAAGGGATGATTCAAAACAAAGGGAATGGGTATCGGAAATTGTCCCGCGTCCGAGAGCAAACGTAAATGCAGGTATGCCGGTTTTTTCGGTGAATTCAACAAGCTCTTTCCCGGCATCGGAATACCATGCGCCGCTGCCCGCAATGACAATCGGATTTTTTGAAGATTGTATCATTTCAATAATTTTAGCTGCATTTATTGAGTCCGCGGGTCTTGATTCGACAATGGTATTTGTCTTTTTAACCTGGGCCTCATCAATGGAAGCGTTTAATATGTCCACCGGCAATTCAAGATAAACAGGACCGGGGCGCCCGGTTATGGCTGTCCGGTAGGCAAAATCAATAAATTCGGGAATCCTGTTTGTCTTGTGACAGACAAGGGCTTTTTTCACCATAGGCTCGATTATGGGGAGCTGGCGCATGTCCTGAAGGTCGAGCTTTTCGATGCATTCAACACCGACACATCCTGAGATCAATACAAGAGGGGAATTTGCCATGTTCGCGTTTGCTATTGCAGACAGGGTATTTGTAAAGCCAGGTCCTGCAGTTACCATTGCAATACCAGGTTTTCTTGTCATTCTGCCCCAGGCTTCGGCCATAAATACCGCTGCCTGCTCGTGCCTTGTATCGAACAGCTTGACAGGCGAGTTTTCGAGATACTGATAAATGGGAGTTATATGCCCCCCGCTCAAGGTAAAAATATATTCGATCTTCTTTTCAATAAGCGCTTCTGCCGCAAGTCTGCCGCCTGTCACTGCTCCCATGTTGATTCTCCCTGAAGGTTAATTAATAAATCTGTTTCCTTAAATTATTCGTGTTTCTTAAATTGCTGTTCGATTTTCCATTCACTATTCACTTTTCACAACCCTTGACCCCTTGAATCCTTAAACCCTTATTCTATAATTCCATGAGTTGCCCGCCGGTCACATTAATTGCCTGGCCGGTAATATAAGATGATGCCGACGAAGCAAGAAAAGCCACCAGATTCCCGACCTCTTCAGGACTTCCAATGCGGCCAAGCGGTATCGTCTTGCACATCTCTTTTTCCCGTTCTTCGATTGTGGATGAAAAAAACTGTGCTTCGAGCCCGAAACGCCATTTTTCAAGGTCTGTCATTATCTGTCCCGGGCATATGGCATTTACCCTTATTCCAGCTCCCGCAAGCTCTTTTGCCATGACTTTTGTGAGCATAATTACTCCCGCCTTGGCAACCGCATATGCCCCGTTAAAAATGGGCGGGACTTTTCCGGCTCTTGAGGCGGTGTTGATTATACTTGCCTGCCTTCCGAACATCATAGGCAAAACGGCTCTTGTGACTCTGAAAACACTGTGAAGATTTACATCTATTGTTTTCATCCATGCATCTTCATCGTATGTGTGAACGGCATTGGGGACGCCGAATGAAGCCCCGGCGTTATTGCATAGAATATCAATATTGCTGAATTGTCCTTTAACAGAATCGGCCATGTTTTGAATCGATTCTCTGTCTGTGGCATCAAGATATACAGGCAGGGCCTTAACGGAGAATTCATCCTCAAGGCTTTTGACAATTTCTGACATTTCTTCCCATGTTCCGGTTTTGACAGGATCGCCCGCAGAGCCTGGTTTGCCGAGATCGGCAATTATTATGTTGCATCCTGATTCGGCAAGTTTCTTTGCGATAGCGTATCCAATGCCGGATTTTTTCCCCGAGCCGGTAATAAGAGCTGTTTTTCCTTTCAAATCATTATACATATGATCCTCCGGTATGATATTATGAAACATTTGCATAACACCCCCTTTTGCCCGATTTCTATAAAGATTTGGTTTCTGGTCTCTGGTTTGTTGTTTCTGGTTTTTCCCTTTTAACCAGAAACCAGGAACTATAAACCCAAAACCGAAGCCTTAATTATCGCCTTCCTTGAACTTGGACAAAATTGGATGTTCTTCAAGGGTCTCATTGTCGAATGCCGTTCGATAAATGATTATTAATTGATTCTGGAAAGGTGGTCAACAAAAAAATCGGACAGTGAATTGTTGACAGTGAACAGTCGATAGTGAATTGTTGACAGTGAACAAAAAATAACATTTAGCGAGGTTTCTTAAAAATGAAAAAATCAACCCTCCTTCTCGGCGCACATTTTTCAATTTCAGGTGGGCTTCATGAGGCTTTGCTTGAGGCCAAAAAATATGGCTGCAACGCGCTTCAGATGTTTACCAAAAACTCACGGACCTGGAAGGAACGCGCTGTTTCAGAGGAAGAGATCGAATTGTTCAAAAAAACCAGGCAAAAAACAGGTATTAAATGTATAGCATCCCATACTTCCTATCTTATAAATCTTGCCGCGCCTGATTCCGAAAAGCATTTATTATCCTGCAGGGCGCTTGAACAGGAACTCATCAGATCATCGGCGCTTAATATAGATTTTGTTGTGCTTCATCCGGGCTCTTTAATGGGAGATGGTGAAAAAAAAGGAATAGACCGTATCTCAAAAAGCATAAATGACATATTCAAAAGAATTCCTGAGATAAGCACGCGGCTTTTGCTGGAAACCACGGCAGGGCAGGGAACAGGAACAGGACATACATTCGAACAGCTTCATAAAATGATTGAAAAGATAAACCGGAAGGAGAATATAGGGGTTTGCCTTGATACCAGCCATATCTTTGCCGCAGGCTATGACATAAGAGATAAATTTTCATATCACAGGGCAATTGAGGAGTTTGATAAAATAACAGGTCTCGACAGGCTTTTTCTTATTCATCTGAATGACTCGAAAAAATGCCTCGGTTCGCGTGTTGACAGGCACGAGCATATCGGAAAAGGAGAAATCGGAATAGATGCTTTCAGACTTATTATGAACGACAGGCGGCTGGCCGCTATCCCAAAGATCATTGAAACCCCGAAGGCCGAGGGCGGAAAAGACTGGGACAGGATTAACCTGAGGAAGTTAAAGCTGATGATTTAACCCTTAAGAAGTTTTTTCAGACCTTCAAGTGTTCCCTTCCATGCTGTATCGTCACCTATCATTATTGCGATAATAATGCTTTTTTCAACGCTGACCTCGAAAACAATCTCTTCGTCTCCGATTTTAAAAACTGCCTCTCCCCATCTTTCGGCAGGCAGGCCGGAAGTTTCACAGTCGTAATCTGTCCGGATTTCCCCCGTCATTCTTATATCACTCATGCTTTCTCCTTTCTTTATAGCGATTTTAAGAAAAATGTTCCAAAGCCCGATACCCCGATATACCCTCAAGTCGTATGATATGCTATGTTCTCATATTTTGCACCGGACTTCGAAGTCCGATATCCGATATTCGAAATTCGGTCGTTTCGTTATCCTATTTCGATTGTATCGCCCGGTCTGGGAGCAAAGGCGGAAAATCCTGCCTGCGTAAGAAAATCGGTAAAAGAGAGTGTTTGTTCTTCTTCACCATGGACAACAGCGATTCTTTTAATTTTGAGATTCGATTCGTTTAAAAAACGCAACATTTCATTTTTATCAC
>JAHJQU010000047.1 GCA_018819005.1 Pseudomonadota bacterium
AATCAGAACCGCTCTTACCGTGCATTCTTTCATTTTTATACCTGAATAAACCCAAAAGAGCCAGTGCAATCGCATCTGACGCATGATAAGGCTTTATCCGGTCCGCGAGGCTTAATAATCGCCGCACTGTCAGCTCGAGCTGTTCCTTGCTTGCATTTCCATTGCCCGTCAAAACATGTTTTACCTCGCGCACGGCAACCTCAATCACCGGAATGTTGGCATGACAAGCCGACAGGAGAATAACGCCGGTTACTTTACCGAGATTTATTCCGGACTTTGGATATTTCTCAAGGGAGAACACATCTTCTATAACCATGAGATCGGGCTTTTCATCTGCAAGGAGGGAGTTTAGTTTTGAGAATATGTGATTGAGGCGTTCGGGTAAGATATGACTTTTTGAAGTATTGATGCTGCCAAAAGCGTATTCCTGGACTTTAAGTCCTCTGCCCCTAACTATTCCAACGCCTGTAGAAGAGAGGCCCGGGTCTATGCCGATGATTTTTATCATCTTATGCTCTTTAAACGCTTAAATACAAGCCTATTTAAATCCTTTCAACTTCTTGGCGGCAACTATGGCTTCATTTGATTTTGGATATTTTTGTATAAGTTCGTTTAACACGAGAGTCGCGTTTTGCTTATCTCCAATATTATAAAAAGAGAGACCCTGTTTTAACAACGCAGCCTGAACCTTGTTACCTTTCGGATATTTTTCTATTACCTTCTGATATTCAAGAATGGCTTTTTCATACCATTTTTCCTGATAGAAGCTTTCACCGATCCAGAACTGGCAATTATCCATTTTATCAGATTCAGGATATTTTGCCATCAACTCCTGAAATTTTTCACGGGCTGTTGAATAATTTCCCTTATCATAAGTCTTTAATGCGGATGCATATAATTCATCTTCGGTAATCTGTATGGTAATCTCTTTTTGATCATTGTTTTTAGCCACTGTCGGATCTTGAGTTCCGGCTTTCTCTTTTGCTTCAAGGCTCAGATACTGTTCAAGCCTCGCAATACGATCTTTGTAAGTCCTGTATGTCCCGGCTTCCTCTTCAATACGGACAAGCCTGCCGTCAATTTTTCTGTCGGATTCCTCTATCGTTTTAGATAGTTGCTTCAGGAGATGATTGATCTCTTCAAGTTTCCCGTTTAAGGCGCTGATATTTTCTTTCAGCGCCTCAATTTCAGCACGCTGCCCGGCACTCTGTCCCCTTAAGTTTTTTTCCTTTTCATCCCCTGCTCTGCTTATCTCATCAGCCCGCACCCTGAGCCCTTCAGATAGAGCCTTGAGCCGGTTAATTTCATTTTCGGCAGTAACAACACGCAACCTCATTTCTCCGATGCGGTTATCCAATGTTACTACATCTTTGTGCATAGCGCATCCAAAACCGAAAAGCGATATTGAAATCAGAACAATAAAGAGTTTGTTTTTCATATTATTATGATTAATTATCATGGGTGTCAGCTTAATAACTGCATTAATTGTATTAAAGGAGCAGACGGACTACCCGCCTGCCCCTTGACTTGTGTATAAACAACGCAAACTATTTCACTACAAAGTGAGCCCTTCTGTTCTTTGACCAGGCTTCTTCATTACTGCCTGTACCAACGGGTTTTTCTTCACCGAAACTGATTGTTGTGAAACGTGATGCCGCAAGGCCAAGATCGACGAGAAATTTCTTCGCGCTTTCAGCACGTCTCTCTCCAAGTGCAAGGTTATATTCATTTGTTCCGCGCTCATCGCAATGACCTTCTATCGTCATTGAAACATTGGAATATTTATTAAGGGAAACCGCTTTCTTTTTCAGAGTTTCCTGAGCCGCAGGAGCAAGAGCCGCACTGTCATAATCAAAGTACACATCCTCGTTCATCAGCACCTGCATGGCCGCGGCTTTTTCCCTTGCCCTTATCTCTTCTTCAGAGATTTTCACAGGCTCCGGAGCCTTTTGAACAACCGGAGCCGGGGCTGGAGCCGGAGCCGGCGGGGGAGGCGCAGGTGCTTCTTTAGGTTTATCCTTCATGGTCTCAATATCAGCCTTAAGACTCTTCTTTCCACAGGAAGCGGTAAATAACAGACCGGGAATTACTAATAAAAGGGCCAACACAACCCAAATGCTTTTTTTCATTTTTATAAACCTCCTTTGTTTAAGATTATGGTTGTTTATTGTTCAATCCGGGCGACCACTTTGGGCTTGTCTGCTCACCGGAAATGGCGAGCAAACGCCTTTGATCCGTTCCGAAGGCTGTCATCACAAAAATTCTGGATGGACCTTCACGCGTTGAACTGAATACGATAAGGCTTCCATCCGGAGACCATGAGGGTGATTCATTATCTCCGGTATTGCCGGTCAATTGAACCGGATCCTTTCCGTCAAGACCTATAGTGTAGATATTATGCCTTCCACCGTTCATTCCTGAATATGCTATTTTGTCGCCTTTCGGTGACCAGCTTGGCTGGGTATTATAACGGCCATAAAAAGTAATTCGTTCAGCATGCCCGTTATTAATATCCTGCACATAGATTTGGGGGGTTCCGGGCCTGCTGGAAACAAAGGCCATCTTTTTCCCGTCAGGAGACCATGTTGGAGATACATCACTTCCCCACTCATTTGTCAACTTTTTTATCTCTTTACCTGTTCCTGTCAGAAGATAAATATCCTGATCACCTGAATATGAAAGAGTTGCAGCAAGCTCAAATTTTCCCGGCACCCAGGCCGGCGTAATATTTATTCCTTTCTTTGCAACAACAGACATACTTCTGTCCCTGGTATTTACGATATAAAGGTCCGGCTTCCCTCTTATATACGAGGTAAAAGCAATCCAATGTCCATCCGATGACCACGCCGGGAAAATAGTTATTGCCTTGTTGCGTGTAAACTGACTGATATTGGACCCGTCAAATTCGCATATATAAATCTCCTTATTACCCGTTCCGCTTGAAACAAATGCTATCTGGCTGTCAAATACTCCCCTGTTCCCGGTAAGGTAATAAATAATTTCGCCTGAAAAACGCTTAATAACATCCCTTAAATCGTTTACGCCGGCACTGTACTTTTTGCCGATAAGCTGGCCGGCCTTAATAGTATCAAACAGCCTCAGTTCGATTTCAAGAACACCGCCTTTTATCTGAAGATTCCCGACAACAAGGAGCTCAGCGCCAACGGCAGTCCAGTTGGGAAAATATATATTTGAAGCATCCGATTTTGTTTTCGCGGGATCTTCTATAAAACTATCCCGGTCCAGCATCTTAAAATATCCGGTAAAATCGAGCATACCGGAAAGCATGTCAGAAGCTTTCTTTGACAACTGCATGCCGGTTTCATTTGCTCCATCTGCCCCGAATACAGGAACTGCGATCGGTATCTTCCGCAAAAAAGGACTGTTTATATCGATATAATCGTATCCCGCGAGGCTGCTTGCGGGCATAATAAATGAAATATAAGTCGAAATAAGAATAACAGCATACCGAAAAAAAAACGTCATTATCAAAATCCTTTTTATACTGCATGTTAAGGCAGATTACTTCTGCTTGAGGCCGCCTGTTTCGAATCTAAGACCAACTTCATAATACGGCCTGTCATATTCCTGAGGAATCGGGGGAAGAGGGTTTGACTTTTGTACCGCCCTGTATGCTGATTCATCAAGAAAGCGGTTCCCCGATTTTCTTTCAAACCAGATGTCGCTTATCTCTCCTCCCGACATGATTTTTATTACAAGGACAGCCATCAGTTCGGAATTGCTGCCCCCAAGTTGCTCGGAATATGCCCAGTTTTGCTGTATTCTGTAATAAATTTCAGCCTTATAAATATCGATTGCGCCAACAGCCCCTCCTGTTCCACCTCCGGTTCCGGTTCCAAAACCACCCGGTATGCCGGCCGGTGCACCAGTTTTTATGCCGCCTCCCGGAACACCCGCGGTTTTTATATTACCGGAACTTTCAACCTGATTTCTTAACCTGTCTATAGCCCTGGCTACTGTTGCCGACCTTGATTCATCTACTTTTTTTTCTATGTTTTTAATGGCTTTATTTATTAATTTTGAAGTTTCAACTTTCTTAGCCGGAATTTTTTTTGGACTTAAAGAGACAGCCTTTTTGATTTGTTCCGCTTTCTCAACCTTTATTACCGGCGCCTCCTTTTTCAGGCCGGCCTTTTTAGCCTGAGCGACGGCAACTCCGGCAACCGAAACTTCTCCAGCGGGCGGTCCCGCGGAAAATGAAACAAGGCTTACATTTATCGCGGACGGGAAAGGATTTCCCATTGGTTTTCTGTATTCAGGCAGAAAAAACATGGCTCCTATTAAAACGGCATGACACAAGAAGGAAATCCCAAAGGTTAAAACCAGTGTTTTAGGAGGTATGCCGTTTCTCCGAACCATATATCCGGAAACTTGAAAGCGTTCTTTCATATTATTACTTGTTCCGCCCGTCTGTCTTGCTTTCAACAGGCTCTGTAACCATGCCGAGTTTTTCTACGCCAGCACCCTTGATTTCGGACATTATTTTAACAACCGCGCCATAAGAAACATTCTTGTCGGCTCTTAAGTACACTTCCTGGTTGGGGTGGCCTTCAAGAATCTTCTCAATTTTCTTTCCAAGTGATTCAGGCGCAACATTGTAATTGTTGATATATACTTTCCCGCTTTTATCAAGGGTAATTAAAAGATGCTCCTTTTCAGAAGCAAGAGGCTTTAGTGTCGCCTCGGGAAGGTCAACATTAACGCCCTGAACCATCATTGGAGCTGTTGCCATGAAAATAATCAGCAGCACCAGCATTACATCCACAAAGGGTGTAACGTTTATGTCGGACATGAGACGGTCCTTTTCCCCGCCTGCCATCATTTTTTATTCCCCTTCGGCCTTAAAATATCCCGTTCCACAATATTCAGAAAATCGGTGGAAAAACTATACAGCTCGGTCTCTATGGTCCTTATCTTCTGTGTAAAATAATTATATGCGATTACCGCGGGAATTGCGGCGGCAAGACCTGCGGCCGTTGCTACAAGCGCCTCTGATATTCCCGGCGCAACAACTGCGAGAGTAGCTGAACCCTTAAGCCCAATCCCGTGGAAAGAATTCATAATCCCCCACACAGTACCGAACAATCCGATAAAAGGGGTTGTGTTTCCTGTAGTGGCAAGGAAAGGCACCAACTGGCTTACCAGTGATATCTCCGTGTTTATTGCCTGGCGTAATGCACGCTTTATATTATCTGTTCCGGCAAATCTGGCGCCTATAGAGAACTCTTCAGAATCCGAACCCTGAGCAACCAAAGGAACACCCGACTGGCTCAACTTTTTCAGTTCAACATATCCTATCCGAAATATTCTCGCAATCGGACTCCCTTCCAATTCCTTTGCTTTTGCATAAACATCTGAAAAATCACGGCTTTTCCAAAAATAATCGGTAAAATGCTCCGATTGCTTGAATGCTCTCCTTATATACTTATATTTAATTAAAATAATCGCCCATGATGAAATGGAAAAAAGTACCAGAATAAGCAGAACAAGCTGAACCATCAGTCCCGCATTGCTTATCATGTGAATTAGATCGAGGTGCTGTGAAGCCATAGAATCAACTCCGAAATATCATATTGCGACAGAAATTGAGACCTTTGCATAACATCTGACTTATCGCCATATCCCACGACATGACGAACGTAAGTTATTCAAAGCTCTTAAATTGTAACTGCCAGTTCTGAAACAATTATTTTATATCGGCAATTGAATTCCATGTCAATGATAAGTTGCCCTGATGTTAGTATCCGTCCCTCTATACCATCTCATAAAAACATCATATTCCTGAATCCAGATCGCGTGAGAACAAAACCCCATATAAAAACCATTAGAGAAAGGCTGGAAAAAGTGTTAATAACACCGTCAGCCATATAATCACTCAATATTCTGACCAGTTGCGGCGTTACCGGCGACGACTTCTCTGATCGCCCGGGAGAGGGCTTCCATGTCCGGAATATGATCAAAGGCGATTTTATCGTTGATGACGATGGAGGGAACAGCCGGCCTTTTTCCGCAGCAACGGGAAAGTTCTTCCATACGCGAAAGGCCGATTCTGTCACCCACGTCCACCACCGACCAGCGCAGCATTCCAGGCGTAAACTCCGGCGCAATTTCTTCAAGAATACAGATGGCCAGGTCACAAAGGATGCACCCTTTCTGCTTGGCCACAATCTCCACATAGACCTCGCCCATTAGTGCTCTCCTTGTTAATGGATCTTCTGCATCCGGATTCCCGAATAAACCGCCTTGCATACGCCGCTGACTCCGCCTTTCAGCCCTTCCGGGTTTTTGAACCCTTCGCTGCTCTGAAGGCTTTCCAGGTAAGCAGCACAGTTCGAAAGGTCCTGGTATGCACGAGCAGCAGGGACTGCGGGGGTCACGGCAAACAGCCAGCCCCTGGCGTAGGGATCATGGTTGATTATCGCGGGATCGGTTTTGGCTTCGGCGTTGAAATGAATGACGCCCTGAACCGGAGAATCGATATAAAGGATCTTGCCGGTGATCGCGAAAAAAACGGTCTGACCCTGTTCGACCGTTTCGCCGTCTTCTGCCAAAAAATTTAGGTCATGGATTCCGCCGGAAAGCGTCAGGGCCGGTTCGGCGAAGCCAAAGACAATGTCCCTGTCGTCCAATCTTGCCCAGAGCCCTTGTTTCACAAAATAGCGAAGGTTATCGGGCAGGGTCACCCGACACCCCAGAAATTTTTCAATTACTGCCATTGTACCTCCATAATGTTGCATTCATTAGACCATCTGTCCGAAAGCTCTCAAATTATACAAGCTTCCATTACGGGTCTGTTTTTTCCGGTTTTTGCGCACGAAACAAGACGCCCCTGGTTTTGAGGGCACTGTTAAAACCGGTTTCAGGGCAGGCCATCCTACCGGCCCATGAGCCGCTGCAGGATTCCTTTTTTCTGCGGCACTGGCGCAGGAAGTCCCAAGTGCCTGCAGATGACCGCTTCCACCTTGTCCCTGGAAATGTCCGATCCCTCGATAACGATCTCATCCTCCACCATGACGGCGGGCGCCACGGGAAGATCCAGCTCGAAGTACGCATCGGTCTGGTATTCGGCTTTGGATCTGGACATCACTTCAATTTCAATGGCATATTTTTCACCCAACCTGGGCATCATCTCCTTGAAATTCATTCATGGCTTGCCGTTGGGTTCGTTAAGAAAAAACCTTACCTTTAACATTTCTCCTCTCCTTGCTTTCAGGCTATTGTGCGCTTTGTCTGGCCAGAGCCATGCGGCCGATGAACTGCTCCGGGGGCAGAAAATCTACCAGGCGAAGATCGGACAGCTCTTTACCGTTTGTATCCAAAAAGACGACGGTAGGGACTCCTTTTACCGAGTATTCCTGCAGCAGACGTTCATGCACCGGA
>JAHJQU010000336.1 GCA_018819005.1 Pseudomonadota bacterium
CGCGATCACAAGTGCATCTGCAATAATCTTACTCATGTTAGCTTTTATAACTATAAAATCGGTCAAAGGATGGATAATATCCGTAACCCACCCGAATAACCATTTGAAAACCATTATAAATATAAACATGGGGAGGATTACGACAACACCGCCGAGGATTGATGTTTTTAAAAACGACTTGAATTTTTCCATAGGACTGCCTTTCTGCTTTTTATTTAAAAAATATGAGATCCGGTCTTTTATGTTTGGCAGATTAAATGCTCTTAAGGTAAGCCGCTCCGCCCAGTCGATACATCTGGCCAAGAATCCACAAACGGCGGCTGTTCAGATAACTCGACGGCCTGTCTGCTCTGAATCTGACCGGATTTGGAAGAACGGCTGCAAGAAGAGCCGCATCTGAAGGATTGAGCTTCGCAGGGGATTTTTTAAAAAAAGCCTCGCCTGCTGCTGCCACCCCGTATATTCCATCTCCGAATTCCGCAATATTCAGATAAACCTCCAATATCCTCCGTTTTGGCCATAACAATTCTATTAACACTGTAAAATAAGCCTCAAAGCCTTTCCTGACAAAACTTCGGCCTGACCATAAAAAAAGATTTTTCGAAACCTGCTGGGAAATTGTGCTTGCGCCGCGCAACCGTCTGCCTTTCGAATGCTTATCAAGGGCATCTGAAATAGATTCAAGATCAAAGCCGAAATGTTCAGGAAACATCTGGTCTTCAGCAGCAACTACCGCTATTCCGGCATGCGGAGATATCTTGTCCCATGAAGTCCACTTGTATTTAATCTTATATTCTTTGCGGTCGGACCGCAAGGATGTAATCCATTTCTGGATCATAAATGAAGATGTGACAGGTGGAATCCATCGAAGCAGGAGAACAGGAACTATGGTGGCAATAAGGGCAATAAAAATAGACTTACGCAATAAAGAGGCAACAGATTTTAAAATCTTTTTAAACTTACTGTTTTCTGACACCAGATTCACTTTCAGTTAATAAAATTATCCTGTTGCATAATACTCAGTTGAAGGTCTGGGCAAGGATCATACAACAGGAACATTTCCGGATGGAAACTAAATAATTTTTTTTGCAATATAACAAAAAACTCAATCGCAATCAAAAACAATATTTACGGAATAATCAGGATTGACGGTATCGTATTAGCAGGGTATTAATCTGACCGGTTATAAATAAATTGAATTCAGACGGCAAAACACATGTTACAAAGACAAATACCCCGATTTTACAATAGCAAGTATTAAATAGTGTCCATCCGGAAACCAAATTTGGACACATGTGAGTTTCCAATTCGGAAATAGGCAATTTTGGGCAAGCTCAAGAAAATCAAGGGATTGCGCGGAGACATACGCATTGTATGTCGCACAAGAAATCCCGCAGATTGACACAGAGGTCGCACAAAAGGGCCATTTCCGGATGGAAACTAAATAATCCGGTCATCCGATGTGAGGTAACATATCATGAGGGCGGTTGTACAAAGGGTAAAGGAAAGTTCTCTCTCCGTAGATGGTAAAATCATTGGTAAAATAGGAGCCGGTCTTCTTGTTCTTATTGGCATTGCGAAAAAAGATACGATAAGCGATATAGATTTTATTGCAGATAAAATATTAAATTTAAGAATATTTGAAGATGAAAACAAAAAGATGAACATGTCGGTCCTTGATATCGGAGGTGAAATACTTGTGGTATCTCAGTTCACTCTTCTGGGCGACTGCCGCAAAGGGAGGCGGCCCTCATTTATAGATGCGGCGGAACCGGAAAAAGCGAATGAACTCTATGAAAAATTCGTTGAAAAAATACGCGGTCGGGGGGTTAAAGTAAAGACAGGAATTTTTCGCGCAATGATGGATGTTTCTCTGGTAAATGACGGACCTGTCACTCTCATCGTTGAAAGCTGATAAGAAGCACGAGGCGGAAATGCCGTGGTTCGTTAATCGTAAATCGTGAATCGAAAATGAAGTTCGATCTACGATATACCACGTACGATACAAGACCAACGAATCACGATCCACGAAGCACGATATTCGAACCGGTTGCCAGTTACCAGTGCTCAGTAATCAGTGATCAGAGGTGGCGGAATTTGAAATTTGAAACTCGATGTACGATCCACAAACTTCGATATTCGATGCACGAACATCAGGCCGGATAAACTTATGATGAATAGACTGAAATATTTTTTGGGATGCTTAATCTTTTCTTTTTTTTGCTTGGTGCTTGCTGCTCAAAATCTTCCGGCAGGAGATAATCTATCTGCTCTTGGGAAGCTGGTTGGTGACAAAGATGCCATAGTCGTTGCAGACCCGGGTGGCAGAATAATTTATGAAAAAAATGCAGGCAAAAAACTGATCCCAGCTTCAACTCTCAAACTACTGACATCCCTTGCGGCATTGCATTATCTTGGCCCCGAATACAGATTTGCAACAGAATTTTACATGGACAAGGACTCTAACCTTAAAGTTAAAGGCTACGGAGACCCCCTTTTATTATCCGAGGTCCTGATAGAAATATCAAAAACTCTTGGTTCCAGAGTTAAACATATAAATGATTTGGTTCTTGATGATTCATATTTTAAACCGGCAACAATACCCGGCGTAACATCATCTTTGGAACCCTATGATTCTCCAAACGGAGCCCTTTGTGCCAATTTCAACACCGTTAACTTTGACATTTTGAAAGGGAAGCCCGTCAGTGCTGAACCCCAGACTCCCTTACTGCCTTTCGCCTTAAAAAAAATTAACAAATCTTCTATAAAAGCGGGCCGAATTTTGCTCTCCTCCGAGCAGAATGAAAATACTCTGTACGCAGGGCACCTTTTATCTCATTTTTTGGAAAAAGAAGGGATTAAACCAAAAGGTAAAATAATAGTTGGGCCTGTTCGGCAGGAAACCGACAGGCTTATATTAAAATATTTATCTCCCTTTTCTATTGAAGATATTATATCGAGGCTTCTTTTGCATTCAAATAACTTTATCGCAAACCAGATTGTTCTTGCAATAAGCGCAAAAATTAGCGGTCAGCCCGGAACACTCGATAAAGGGGTTTTGGCAATATCGGATTTTGCTGTAAATAATCTTAAGATAGATGATCTGACAATAGTCGAGGGTTCAGGTATTTCCAGAGAAAACAGAATTTCGGCAAAAAGCTTTTTAAAAATTCTGGCGGCATTTGAGCCTCATTTGGATTTAATGAAACATAACGGCAACGAGTATTATAAAACAGGCACACTTTCAGGGATAAGCACAAGAGCAGGATACATCAAGGGCAGAGATGGAAGGTTATATAAATTTATAATAATGACAAATTCAAACGGAAATTACGCGGAGAAAATATCAAGAAAATTATGCGGTCTGATAGAATGAAAGCCGCATTTTAATCCGCAGTCATTGATGTTGTTTTATCAGGAATCATTATACGATTTGCCGGGGCCCGCTTTTCGATAATTAATAGAGGGCATGTGGAGGACGGGGAATCTTCTCTTTGACACTGAGCCCTGAATATAATAGAAAAATAACAGAACTTGTCGCGGAAGTTTTTTTAAAAACTTGAGGAGGTTTTTATGTTTATACCCCTGATTGAAAAAAGAAGAAGCATTCGGAAATTTCAAAAAAAACGGATAGAGGCTGAGAAGATCGATATCCTGGTTGAGGCGGCGCTTCGGCCGCCTTCATCCAGAGGACTTCAACCTTGGGAGTTTGTCCTTGTTTCAAAGACAGACCTATTGGATAAGCTTTCAAAAGCCAGAGAATACGGATCGGGTTTTTTAAAAGATGCCCAACTGGCGATCGTGGTTTGCGCAGACCCGAAAAAGACCGATGTATGGGTTGAAGATACATCCATTGCCGCCGTATTTATCCAATTGGCCGCGGAATCCATCGGCCTGGGGAGCTGTTGGGTCCAGGTGAGAGAAAGGATGCACGACGCTTCCAAAACCGCATCGGCGTATGTTTCAGATATTTTAAACATTCCGTCAGATTTAACAGTGGAGTGTATGATCGGGGTTGGATACCCGGATGAGCAAAAGCCGCCCCATAAAAAGGAGGAGCTTGCATACAAAAAAGTGCATCAGAACGGATACGGGAACGCATACGCTGCTTCCAAATGAGGGTTCATTATTTCTCCTATATGACCTCCGTCAGATGTTGAACCTTCACGTTCAGGCCATGCCGCCTCACTCCATAGGAGAGCTGAATGGTGCATGCCGGACAGGTGGTCACCAGCACGTCGGCCCCTGTTTTTTTGAGGTTTTCCATCTTGCGGTCCAGCACCTGCATGGCGAGGTCAAAATGCGATAAGGCATAGGCGCCGGCTCCTCCGCAGCACCAGTCCGCCTCGGGCATTTCCACGAACTCGGCGCCCGGTATTTGCCGCAGCAGATCGCGTGGCGGTTTTACGATCTTTTGGCCCCGCGAGGCATGGCAGGGATCGTGGAAGGTAACCCTCTTTCCCTCCAGGGCCTTGGAAAAAGGGATAACCTCGGCCGCCAGCCATTCGGCCACATCTCTCGTCTTCTCGGCCACATCTCGTGCTTTATCCCGGCAAGGATCATTATCGGCAAAAAGAAGGTTATATTTTTTTATAAAGGAGGTACAGCTCGAGCAGTCGGTAACGATGGAGTCGAACCGGCCCGCGTCGAGCAGCGGCAGGTTCCGGGTGGCCAGGTGGCGGGCTGCGGCAAGATCTCCGTAGGACCAGGCCGGTAGTCCGCAACAGTTGTTGTCCAGCAGGTGAACA
>JAHJQU010000337.1 GCA_018819005.1 Pseudomonadota bacterium
AGGCAAAATATTCAAACAGGGAGATTTCAGTTTTGCGATTTCACGGCGAAGGATATGCCTGTCAGAACGCATTGCCCGTCTGAGCCTGAATTCAATATCTTTGATTAATAATGCGTGTTTATTCATATATTTAAATAGCTGATTTGCAGTTCCTGGTTTCCTGTTCCTGCATAGGAGTCCTGCATCAGATTTATATTCTTGAACCTTTCGTCCCGCAACTTATATTATAATGCCATATATGAAAAACAAATGTTTTTGGCTATTAAATCCTTGACACTTGCTTGTTTCTTTGACAAGAGAATTATTTCGCATTATTTTATCAAGGCTCAATAATAATATATTGTAAATGTTAAATAAAATCTGTTTTGCCCTGCTTTTTAAAAGCTTTTCATGGTTTTGTATAATAAGGGTATTGCCGGTTAATTGATTAAGGAGAAATAATGGGGTCTGTAAAAGAGAATAAAAGCGGGTCGGTTATGGTTGTTGGCGCCGGTATTGCCGGGATGCAGTCAGCTCTTGACCTTGCCGAATCGGGTTATTACGTTTATCTCGTGGAGAGATCCGCTGCCATAGGCGGGCTGATGTCTCAGCTCGACAAGACATTTCCAACCAATGACTGCGCGATGTGAGTTATCTCGCCCAAACTGGTCGAGGTCGGCCGGCATCTTAACATCGAGCTTTTAACAAATACCGAGCTTCTGGCTCTGGAAGGCGATCCGGGAAATTTCACGGCAAAAGTCAGGCAGAATGCCCGTTTTGTCGATATGTCGAAGTGTACAAGCTGCGGAGATTGTGCCAAGGTCTGTCCCATCGAAGTTCCGAATGAATACGACAAGGGCCTTTCAAAGAGAAAGGCTATATATAAACAGTATGCACAAGCAATCCCCGGCGCATATGGCATAAGCAAGAGGGGAACAGCCCCGTGCAAGGCAACATGTCCTGCCCATGTCAGCATCCAGGGTTTTATTGCGCTTATCAACACCGGCAAATACAGGGAAGCCCTTGAGCTTTTCAAGCAGGAACATCCCTTTCCGGGAGTTTGCGGCCGTGTCTGCCACCATCCCTGCGAAGGAGTCTGCACAAGGAGTGATGTTGATAAACCGCTTTCCATCCAGTACCTTCACAGGTTTTTAGCAGACCATGATTTTACCGGTGAATCTCCTTTTGTTCCCAAGGTTGCGGAAAAAAGATCCGAAAAGGCTGCGATAATAGGCTCCGGTCCCGCAGGCCTTACCACTGCATATTATCTTGTCATGAAGGGCTATCAGGTAACAGTATTCGAAAAACTGCCGGTTGCCGGCGGGATGATGGCCGTTGGAATTCCGGCGTACCGCCTCCCGAGAAACGAGCTTGCGGCGGAGGTTGCCGTTATTGAGAATATGGGAGTCGAAATAAAAACAGGCGTCACCTTCGGTCAGGATATCACCCTTGAAAGCCTGAAAGCCGACGGGTTCAAGGCCTTATTCCTTGCCACAGGCCTTCATGGAAGCAGAAAGCTCGGCGTTCCCGGTGAAGATCTGGAAGGGGTTCTCCCCGGCGTGGCTTTTCTGAGGGATGCGGCATTAAACAGGAAGATCTCCCTCGGGAAAAAAGTTGTGGTTGTCGGCGGCGGGAATGTCGCAATTGATGTGGCATTAACTGCAAAACGCCTCGGCGCAGCCGATGTATCGATGGTTTGCCTCGAATCGCGGGACGAAATGCCGGCATGGGATTATGAGATAGAAGAGGCTCTTGAAGAGAATATAAATATAGTTAACTGTTTCGGTCCCAAAAATTTTGCAGGAAAGGACGGAAAAGTTACGGGCATCCAGTTCAAACAGTGTACGTGCGTATTCGATGACAACCGCTGCTTCAATCCCCAGTATGATGAGAATGTAGTCCAGACGCTCGAAGCGGACACAATCATAGTCGCGATAGGGCAGTCTGCCGAACTTTCCTTTGCAGAAGAGCAGAATGTTGCCGTTACAAAAAGAGGCGGACTCGAATCCGATCTGCTTACTTTTCAGACTCCGGTTCCATGGATTTTTGCAGGCGGGGACGCCGTATACGGCCCGAAATCCGTTGTTGACGCAGTTGCAAGCGGTAAGGAGGCGGCAGAGAGCATTGACCGTTATTTAAACGGACGCGATTTAAGAGAGGGCAGGGATAATGACTGGAGTTTTGAAAAGCCCGATACTTCCCTCGAAGAGAAAAAAGAGCGTCTTCCGATGAAGCGGATTTCTCCTGAAGAACGGGACGGGAATTTTAATGAAGTTGCTCTCGGATACAGCGAAGAAGAAACTCGCCTTGAAGCGGAAAGATGTTTAAAATGCGGAATATGTTCTGAGTGCTACCAGTGCGTAGATGCCTGCCTTGCGAATGCAATTGACCATACCCAGAAAACTGCTGAAAAAGATATTAGAGTGGGGTCAGTGATTCTTTCCTCCGGAAATGACATATATGATCCTTCTGCCCTTGCTCAATTTTACCAGTACAAGGTCAACCCGAATGTTCTGACAAGCCTCGAGTTTGAAAGAATCTTAAGCGCGTCAGGACCGACAATGGGTCATCTCGAGCGTCCTTCCGATAAGACCGATCCTAAAAAAATCGCGTGGCTTCAGTGCATAGGTTCAAGGGATACGAATAAATGCGGAAACGGCTACTGTTCTTCGGTGTGCTGCATGTACGCGATAAAAGATGCCATGATAGCAAAAGAACACTCGCACGGTGAGCTTGATTGCGCCATATTCAATATGGATATCAGGACATTCGGCAAGGATTACGAAAAGTATTACCTGCGTGCTAAAGACAAAGATGGAGTCCGTTTCGTGAAGGCAAGAGTCCACACGATAAGCGAGGTGCCTGAGACAGGGGATCTTTGTCTGCGTTTTGCCGATGATAGCGGCGCAATCATGGAAGAGACCTTCAACATGGTTGTCCTTTCGGTAGGCCTTCAGGTTCCGGATACTTCCGTGGAGCTTGCAAAACGTCTTGATATTAACCTGAACAAGTACAGGTTTGTTGATACGGATCCGTTTGCGCCTGTGGCAACTTCCCGTCCGGGGGTTTTCACATGCGGGATTTTCCAGGGACCCAAAGATATTCCAAGCTCTGTGACAGAAGCAGGAGCTGCCGCATGCGAAGCCGGAGTCGGGCTGGCTGAAGCAAGAGACACCGACACCAAATTCCGCGAGGTTCCTGAAGAGATAGATGTAAAGGGAGAAGTTCCCAGAATCGGGGTTTTTGTCTGCAATTGCGGTATAAACATAGGAGGCGTGGTAAATGTTCCTGAAATAAAGGAATATTCCTCAAAACTTCCCTATGTAGTCTATTCCGACGAGAATCTTTTCACATGCAGCCAGGATACGCAGGACAAGATAAAGGAAAAAATAATAGAGCATAAGCTGAACCGACTTGTTGTGGCGTCATGCAGCCCGAAAACGCATGAGAAGATGTTCATGGAAACCCTTGAAGCATGCGGACTCAACAAGTATCTCTTTGAAATGGCCAATATAAGAAATCAGAACTCATGGATTCACTCAAAGAGTCCGGAGCTTGCCACTCAAAAGGCCAAGGATCTTGTCCGCATGGCTGTTGCGAGAGTCGGAACATTAAAACCTCTTTCGGAGAGAATTATTCCTGTAAACAAGCGCGCCCTTGTCATAGGCGGCGGAGTTGCGGGAATGAATGCGGCTCTTGGACTCGGCAAACAGGGTTTCGAGGTTGTTCTGGTTGAAAAAGAGAAAACTCTTGGCGGAATGGCCTTAAAGCTTCATCATACTATAGAAGGAAAAGATATAAGAGCATATGTTGAAAAGCTTGCTGATGAGGTAAATAGCTGTGAAAAAATAGCGGCCTTAACCGACGCCAGAATCGTTGCATTCGGAGGATACAAGGGGAACTTCAATACAGAAGTTGTTATTGGCTCCGGGAAAGAAAAGCAAAAGATTGAACATGGGGTCATTATTGTTGCTACCGGGGCAAATGAATACAAGCCGGAGGAACATCTTTATGGTGAAGACAGCCGGGTTGTTACCCAGGTTGAGCTTGGGGATCTGCTCGAGAAAAAGGGAGCATCAGGTCTTTCAAGTGTCGTAATGATCCAGTGCGTCGGGTCACGAAATGAAAAGAACCAGAACTGTTCAAGGATCTGCTGCCAGAATGCCATAAAGAATGCCCTCGTTATTAAAAAGAGTAATCCTGAAGCAATGGTATATATTTTATTCAGGGATATCAGGACATACGGACTTCTTGAGGATTACTATACTGAAGCAAGAAAACTTGGTATAATATTCATCCGTTTTGATGAAAGCCTGCCTCCTGCCGTTAAAAGCTCTCCCGAAGGAATGCTGGTTTCCATTAAGGATCATGTGCTGCAAAGAGATCTTGAAATAAGCGCGGATCTTGTTGTTTTGAGCGCCGGTGTGGTTGCCCAGGACACGGAAGAGCTGAGCGGAATCATGAAGCTGGGACGGAATCCGGAAGGTTTCTTTATCGAAGCACATGTCAAGCTGCGGCCTGTTGACATGCCCGGTGGCGGTATATTTCTATGCGGCATGGCCCACGCGCCGAAGCTGATATCCGAGACAATTTCTCAGGCAAAGGCTGCGGCATCAAGGGCAACGACATTCCTGTCGAAATCGGAAATCAGGCTTTCGGCGATTACAGCAAATGTTGAAACCGACCATTGTGTAAAGTGCCTGACATGTGTGCGGTCCTGTCCGTTCGGGGTTCCGGTATTTAATGAAAAAGAGGGTTTAATTCAAATAGATGAAGCTCTCTGCCACGGATGCGGGATATGTGCCGGTGTCTGTCCGAGACAAACAATTCAGTTAAACTATTACGAAGATGACCAGATAATGTGTAAAATAGACGCCTTGATGGCGGGAGGTATGTAATGTCCGATTTTGAACCTACGATCATAACTTTTTGTTGTGATTACTGAGGATATTCTGCTGCGGACCTGGCAGGTTCCATGAGACTCGATTATCCCTCGAATATTAAGATAATCCGCGTGCCGTGCACCGGAAAAGTTGATGTTATGCATCTCCTGGGAGCCATCCAGCGGGGTGCTGACGGAGTTTATGCGGTTGGCTGCATGGAGGGATCGTGCCATTATAATGCCGGTAATTTAAGAGCCCGCGAACGGGTTTTGCATGTGCAGAAACTGCTTGAAGAAATTGGTCTTGAGGGGGACAGGGTAAGAATGTATAATCTTTCCTCCGGTGAAGGTCCCACCTTTGCAGCTTACGCAAAGGAGATGACTGAACATATTAGAAAGCTTGGGCCGAACCCTTTAAAGAAATGGGCTAGAGCCAAAAACAAGGAGTAGATTATGGCAGAAGAACCGATAAAACTAGGTGGTAAGAAGAAGAGCATTTTCAAGGACAAGGTTATGGCTCTCCTTCCTGAGGGCGGCAATCTGAACCTTTGCCTTACCTGCGGAGCCTGTTCATCCGGGTGCCCGGCTACGGGACTTGACGGAATGGATCCCAGAAAATTCCTGCGCATGGCGGCGCTCGGAATGGATGATGAACTTTTAAAGAGCGACTGGGCCTGGATGTGCACAATGTGCCAGAGGTGCATATATGTGTGTCCGATGAAGATCGATATACCGCAGCTTGTTTTTAATGTAAGAGGGAGCCGGCCAAGGGAAGAGAGGCCGAAAGGGATACTCGGCTCATGCGATATGGCGCTCAGGAATGACACATGCAGCGCAATGGGGGCAACCGAAGAGGACTGGAGGTTCGTTGTTGAGGATGTTGCAGTTGAGGTAAGGGAGAATCAGGAGGGGTTTGAAAATCTTCAGGCTCCGATGGACAAGGTCGGTGCCGAGTTCTTTCTTAACCAGAATTCGAGAGAGCCGGTAACCGAGCCTGACGAAATGGTGCCACTGTGGAAGATACTTCATCTCGTGGGTGCCGACTGGACATACGGTTCAAAAGGCTGGGCCGCTGAGAACTACTGCATGTTCATGGCAGATAACCCGTCATGGAAACACATTGTCGAAGTCAAGGCAAAGGCGGTGGATGATTTGAAATGCAAAGTCTGGCTCAATACGGAGTGAGGGCACGAACTATTCGCAGTCCGGGCCGGACTGAAAAAATTCAACATACCCTACAATTTTGAAATTAAGAGCATCATTCAGTATTATGCGCAGTGGATCCGGGAAGGAAAGCTGAAGGTCAATTCCGAGTGGAACAAGGATCTGAAGGTGAAATTCACGGTTCAGGATCCCTGCCAGCTTGTGAGAAAGAGTTTCGGAGATCCTGTCGCCGAGGAACTGAGATTTGTGGTTAAAGCAGTTGTCGGCGAGGAGAACCTTATAGACATGACTCCCAACCGGTCGAATAATTACTGCTGTGGAGGCGGAGGAGGCTTTCTCCAGTCGGGTCTGCCTGAAGCAAGGCGTGCATACGGGAAACTGAAAGACGAGCAGATCAAGAATACCGGTGCTCCGTACTGCATAACACCGTGTCATAACTGCCATGCGCAGGTTCATGATTTATCCGAGCATTACGGCGGAGGATATCATACGGTTCATTTGTGGACTCTGATATGCCTTTCGCTGGGCGTTCTCGGGGAGAACGAGCGCACTTATCTCGGGCCTGATCTGGCGGAGTTGGGATTATAGATTATTGATTCCGGGCAGCATGAATATGCGGATTTATAACGATGCCCTGAATTGAAAGGAAAAAAAATGATTGTTGCAAAGAGAAAACCCTTTAACGAGATAAAGAGTCTTCTTAAAGGTTACGGGAAAGTTCTTAATGTGGGCTGCGGTACATGCGTTGCAGTATGCCTTGCGGGCGGTGAAAAGGAAGTTGCGGTTCTGAACGCAGAGCTTGATATGGCGCGCAAGCTGGAAGATAACCCGGTTGAGATGGGTGCGATTACGGTTGAAAGGCAGTGTGACATGGAATATCTTGAGGCTCTTGATTCCATGGTCGGCGGATATGATGCACTCCTTTCGATGGCATGCGGGGCGGGAATCCAGTTTCTCGCCGAAAGATATCCTGACAAGCCCGTATTGCCTGCAGTTGATACAACATTCATAGGAGTCAACCAGGGAGTCGGATGGTACGAGGAAAGGTGCCGTTCGTGCAGCAGTTGCGTTCTGGGTTTGACGGGCGGCATATGCCCTGTAACCATGTGCGCAAAAGGGCTGTACAACGGGCCATGCGGGGGAACAAACAAGGGGAGTTGTGAGATAGACAAGAATCAACCCTGCGCCTGGCAGATGATATATGAAAGACTCAATGCGCAGAACCGCCTTGATTGTATCTTGGAAATTACCCCCCCTTCCGACTGGCAGAACCAGATTCCGAGAACCGTAATACAGCCCGGGTATAAAAAGCCGGAAAAGGGTTAGTGAGAAAAAACCAAAAAAAAGTATAGGATACTGAAATGAAATCAGGAAGCAATTTGGAAAAAGTCTTGACGGCAGGTCATTTTGCATTTACCGGTGAACTCGGCCCTCCCCGCGGAACGGATGCGGATGAAGTCAGAAAAAAGGCTTCACATTTAAAAGGCATGGTTGATGCGGTTAATATCACAGACAACCAGACGGCTGTCGTGAGAATGTCGAGCTGGGCTGCTTCCATTATTATTCTTCAGGAAGGGTTGGAGCCCAATTACCAGATGGTGTGCCGTGACCGCAACCGCCTTGCCATGCAGAGCGATATTCTCGGTGCATATGCACTTGGAATCCGCAACATGCTCTGCCTCTCCGGCGATCACCAGAAATTCGGCGACCATCCGCAGGCCAAAGGTGTTTTCGACATAGATTCCATGCAGCTTATCGGCATGGTGAAACGTATGCGCGATGATGGTAAATTTTTAGGCGGAACAGAGATAGGTCATCCGCCGAAAATATTTATCGGCGCTGCGGCAAATCCGTTTGCCGATCCCTTTGAGTGGAGGGTCCACCGCCTTGCAAAAAAAATTAAAGCCGGTGTTGATTTCATCCAGACTCAGTGCATATACAACATGGAAAAATTCAGGACCTGGGTGCAGCAGGCAAATGAGATGGGGCTTACGGAGAAGGTATATCTTCTTGCAGGAGTTACTCCCATGAAAAGCGTTGGTATGGCAAAGTATATGAAGAACAACGTGCCAGGCATGGATGTTCCGGACGAACTGATAAAGCGCCTCCAAGGAGTTGACAAGAAGAGCCAAGCTGACGAGGGAATAAAAATAGCCTGCGAGCAGATCGAGGAATTCAAGGGGTTAAA